>NZ_JBJUDF010000251.1:0-6368 GCF_046067725.1 Planktothrix sp. | reverse complement strand
ACTTGTTCCCAACGATTAAAACGGGGGCCAAACCAAGCCATTGCCATTAATCCCAGACTCACCAATAATGATAGCCAACGTAACCAGAAGACACCCCCGTTACGAAATAAACTAAACGCCGCCCCAGTATTAGTCACGAATGTTAAGTGAAAAACATCTGGCAAAAGAGGTAAGGTTTCTCCCAGTTCAAAATGTTGTACCACCCAGAATTTTGTCAGGTGATCCAAAATTAAACTGGCAACGGCAACGATCCAAAAATAAGAATTTTTTTTCAATGGCATGAATGAGTTATCAATTGTAGGGGCAGGGTTCTCCCACCCATAATCAGTTATCCGTTATAAACTATTAACTGATTTGGGTTACTGTTTGTTTTAATAAAACATTAATCTCCTTAAAATATAAGATAAAACGGTAACGGCACAACTAACAGCTAACTGACCGGGTAGAGGTTGGAGGGAATATTTTTCAATGGCTTCTGAAAGGAGAATTCCTGGGGCAATCACTCCATGAATTAAGCTAGTTAAGGTTAAATAAATTAACCCGACGCTATGAATTGTTAATAATCCACATAAACAACTAAAGGCTAATAATTCTAATTTGGGTAACGCTTTAAACGCTAAAAATCCACAAATCCATCCCCCCGGAACAAACCCTAATAAATAGCCAAAGGTGGGTTCTTTTAAATAATCAATACCTCCACCTTCTGAAAAAACAGGTAATACCGTTAATCCTAAAGCCAGATAAGCAATTTGGGACATGGCGGCTGCATTTTTTCCGCCCAAACAACCCACTAACAAAACGGCCCCAATTTGATAAGTCACCCCTAAAGAATGAACTTCAACCGTTTCTCGTTGCCATAGCCAAGAAGGATCGGTGACAAAGGCTTCTAAAAAAGTGCCACCAATCGTTAATAAAACACCGATAATCGCCCAGAGAAACTCAAATGGAGCCGTCACAACAAACAAGGGTGAGCCTTTAGGAAAAACGAGGAACAGGAGCTTCACCGCCGACGAGTCCCAAGGATGCTAACATCGCTTGATCTTGTTCAGGCGGTTGACCCAATGTCGTTAAGTAATGACCAATTAACATGGCGTTAATACCGGATTTTAAGCCTAACCCTTGCAGTTCTCCCATGATGGCTTCCCGTCCTCCGGCATAACGGAGAATTTGTTGCGGCAGAATTAAACGGAAAATGGCGATCGCTTTTAAGGCTTCATAGGGATCAAGTTTTGGGTTTTCAGATAACGGCGTTCCTGAGCGGGGGTTTAATAAATTAATCGGAACAGACTCTACTTCTAACTCTCTTAAGGAGAAAGCTAAATCAATCCGATCTTCCCAGGTTTCTCCCATCCCGATAATTCCACCTGTACAAGCTTGAATTCCTGCGGCTTTCAAGTTTTTGACCGTTTGTACCCGATCTTCCCACGTATGGGTGGTGACCACTTGGGGATAAAAAGCTTTTGAAGCTTCTAAATTATGGTTATAACGGGTCACACCTGCCTCAGCTAAGGCTTGAGCTTGTTCTAAAGTTAATTCTCCTAACGCACAACAAGGTTTAATTTTGACTTCTTCAATAATCCGGTGAACGGTTTCTAAAATTTGTTCAAATTCTGAAGATTTCGGACTATTATATTTAATTCCTCGTCCCTGGGAGACTAAACAAAACCGCGTCGCTCCCGCTTCGGCTGCCGCTTTGGCATGGGCTACAATTTCATCAGAGGACTTTAACCCATAAATCGGAGAATCTTGACCTGGATGATGAGCCGATTGGGAACAAAAACCACAGTTTTCCGAACAGTTCCCTGATTTAATATTAACAATACTACACAGGTCAACGGTATTGCCGCAGCAAGCTTGACGGACTTGATCAGCGGCTTGACACAGTAAGAGAATTTGTTCTTGATCTTGAAGATGGCTTAGAGCTAGGGCTGCCTCTCGGCTGATGGGATAGCCGGATATAATCCCCTCAACTAAACGATTGAGCCAAGTTTGCAGGTCTTCTAAAGTTTCCCAATGCTGAGGAACTTCCAACCCCAAATCACCGTCGGAAGAGAAACGGTTAAGGGCGGGCTGTGCTGTAACTACATTGATCATCGAAAATTTTGGGTAGAAACCCCGTCCCTTCGACAAGCTCAGGGCAAGCTCTTCTAGGACGGCTTTGCATTAATTTGAACTAGGATTAGAATAATTAAAGCCACGATGACCTTAATTGACGGGTGAGATTCCCAGTGGTGGGACGCTCTAGTTAAAGGGCGTTTAACCGAAATGGTTGAACCAGTGTTGACACTCTAGTTCTAGCCCCCACAAGCAGAAACGATTAAGCGAGTGAGTAAAAAACGACTTAAAAGTAGGCTCAGACCCTTCGGGGCGAGAGAGTAGAGGCAATTGGCATCGCCTGTCGCACGACACTAGAACACGCCTAAGAAGGGTTTTGGGAGTTGTGGTTCGAGCAATGACCATCGGGTTATCTCCTTCTAAAGAATCCTCGCACTTATAGGGCGAGGTGTGTCAAGCTGGAACTGCCATTTATCCAAACTGAGTTATTGTATCACCAAAGCATACAGAAGACGCTTAAGCATTAACCTCCAGCTTGATAATCCGGGTTTTTTGGGTTAATCCTTAACCTTTCCTTTACCTGAACTTGTTACAGAGACGGTATTCTCTACGGTAGCGACTCTAACAACACATTGATTTTTTTTATGCTATTCCGTCTCAGTTCTCTTAATCGCTCTCGTCAGTTTGTTGCTCAATGTTCAGCCTTAGCCCTGAGTTTGAGTTTAGCGGCCTGTGGTGGGTCGAATACCACCACCACAACGGCTCCGACAACAGGTACAGAGGGAACCTCCACCGCCACCAACACCACCGCCCCCAATACAACCTCTGGTGCGGCTCAATTAATTAGTTTGGAACAACCTGTAAACTTAGTGGGGGCAGGTGCGACCTTTCCGGCTCCTTTGTATCAACGGTGGTTCAGTGATATTAGTGGCGGAACCAAAAACCTACAAATCGATTATCAATCGGTTGGTAGTGGTGCCGGGGTAGAACGATTTGTTCAAGGGTTGGTTCAGTTTGGCGCCAGTGATGTCGCCATGAAAGATGATGAAATCTCTAAAGTCGCCAACGGAGTTTTAATGCTCCCGATGACGGCCGGAAGTATTGTGTTAGCTTATAATGTTCCTGATTTAGCTGAATTAAAATTATCTCAACAAAATCTAGTTGATATCTTTTCAGGTAAAATCACCAACTGGAATGACCCGGCACTCGCTACAGATAATCCGGGTATCACCCTACCTGATTTACCCATCCAAGTTGTTTATCGGTCTGATGGTAGTGGAACCACAGGGGTATTCACCAAAAATTTAAGCGCCATGAGTGAAGAGTGGAAAAATAGTATTGGGGAAGGTAAAACCGTTCAATGGCCGGTTGGAATTGGAGCCAAGGGCAATGATGGGGTAACGGCTCAAATCAATCAAACTCCTGGGGCGATTGGTTATGTGGAATATGGTTATGCGAAAACGGCTAACTTGAAAATGGCCGATTTGCAAAACAAAGCCGGAAATTTTGTCAAACCCACGGATGCAGCAGCAGCAAAAACCTTGGAAGCTGTGGAATTACCCGAAGATTTACGGGCTTTTATCACCAATCCTGATGGTGCTGATTCCTATCCGATTGTCACCTACTCTTGGATCATGGCTTATCAAAAATATGATAATCCTGAAGTTGCCAAGTCTGTTGAAGCCATGATTCAATATGGATTAACTGAAGGCCAAAAAATTAGTCCTGAACTGGGGTATGTACCTCTACCAGCCGCCGTTGTTAAAAAAGTGGCGGAAAAAGCCGATCAAATTAGCCCAGACTTTACAATTAAAGTTGAATAGTCCATGGCTAAAAACGGTTTTAAGTCTGGGATGGAAATCTCAATCCTGAACTTGATTAACAAGGGGTTGTGTTAAGAAGCGATCTGCTCAACTCAACTCTGAAGCAGGTGGAAAGGGGCAGATTCCAAGGTTTTTAACCCTTTCCTACCACCGGATTTGATCTAGGAATTTTCAGGTTTTACTGAACAACCTTGGAGGCAATTGAGATTCAATTGGTTAATCCGAAACGATTAATAGTGTATAATATCTAATGTATGGTTTTACCTAATCACAATGTAACAGGAATTCCTCCATCTCGTTCCCCGATGGAAAAAGCCCTGGATCAAGGGTTTGTCTGGCTAACACGCCTGATGGCTTGGGGTATTGTTGTTGTTTTATTATTATTGGGTTTTCCCATTGCTCAACAAGCCATTCCAGCCATTCAAGAGTTTGGGTTAGGATTTTTATTCGGTAGCGCTTGGAACCCGGTTAACAATCAATATGGTGCGTTTCCCATGATTTATGGGACGCTGGTCAGTTCATTCATTGCGTTATTATTTGCTGTTCCTTTAGGTTTAGGAACTGCGATTTTCTTAAGTGAGGATTTTATCCCAGTTTCGATTCGGACTGCTTTAACGTTTCTGGTGGAATTGTTGGCGGCGATTCCCAGTGTGGTTTATGGTCTGTGGGGAATCTTTGTTCTGATTCCATTTTTAAGACCCTTTCAGATGTTTCTGTATAAAAATTTAGGCTGGATTCCATTTTTTAGTACCCCTCCGGCTGGCCCTGGAATGTTTCCAGCAGGTGTGATTTTAGCTATTATGATTCTGCCGATTATTACCGCGATTGCGAGGGATTCATTAGCGAGTTTACCACCAGATTTACGTCAAGCATCCTTGGGGTTAGGAGCAACTCGTTGGGTGACGATCTTTCGGGTTTTAATTCCAGCAGCATTTTCTGGAATTGTGGGGGGAATTATGCTGGGTCTGGGACGAGCTATGGGAGAAACCATGGCAGCTACGATGATTATTGGAAACTCAAATAATCTCAAAATTTCTCTATTTGCTCCAGCGAATACGATTGCATCTTTGATGGCGAATCAATTTCCTGAAGCATCGGGTTTACAAGTTTCGGCTTTGATGTATGCAGGATTAGTTTTATTTGCTCTGACCTTATTAGTTAATATTGCTGCAGAGTGGATTGTGAATCAAGTTAAGGCTAAATACCAATAACGGAGATTGAAGAAGATGCGAGTTAATTCAGTAATTTATGAAAAATTAAAAATCTGTACAAACTCGATCTTCAAGAATCTAATTAGCTGGAAAAATTGAGTATTTTTTATGTCAAATCTATCAAAAAATCCGAACTATTCTGGCAGTCAAGGCTTGAGTTTAATTCGTAATTCTAAAAGTTCCCGTCACCTGTTTGAACTGCTGATGACTGGGATTGCATCTGCTTGTCTGGTCATTACTTTGATTCCGCTTTTTGCAGTTTTGTATTATGTTGTTGTCAAGGGAGCAGCCCGATTAAATTTAGATTTATTTACCCAGCTTCCGCCAGTGGCAGGTCAAACAACTGGAGGCATTGCCAGCGCTATTCTCGGAACAATTCAAGTGGTTACAATTGCCACCATTATTGCGGTTCCCGTTGGTGTTTTAGCAGCAATTTTTCTCTCGGAATTTGGCGGTAATGGTCAAGTTGTGCGTTGGATTCGATTTATCACCAACGTTTTAAGTGGTGTTCCTTCAATTATTGCGGGGGTGTTTGCTTACAGTTTAATTGTGTTAAAAATGGGTACCTTTTCAGTGGTAGCAGGTGCCATTGCTCTGTCGGTTTTGATGTTACCGACGATTATTCGTACTACCGATGAAGCGTTACAAATTGTGCCCCAAGAAATTCGTTGGGCTTCTGTGGGAGTGGGAGCTTCTAATTATCAAACCGCCTTACAAGTGGTTCTTCCGGCTGCCTTACCTGCGATTTTAACCGGAGTCACCTTAGCCATCGCCCGGGCGGCGGGAGAAACTGCACCTCTGTTATTTACCGTTGTTTACACTAATAATTGGCCTAAAGGGCCTTTGTCTCCAACCCTTCCCTCCCTGGCTTATTTGGTCTATGAATTTGCTAGAGGATTTGATAAAGTTCTACAGGAGTTTGCTTGGGCTGCATCCCTGGTTTTGGTGGCTTTAGTGTTATTAACGAGCGTCATTGCTCGGTTTGCAACTCGTCAAAAACAGTTTTAGGTTGAAAGTTTTAACTTAGGATCGTTTTTCCTAGGGTCGTTTTCACCTGTCATCAGAATTAGTATTGATTAATTCATTAAACTACTTAATTTTGATGTTAAATTTCGGCTTTATTCTATAGTTTAAGGAGTTTTTCTCATGTACGATGTGCATCACTATGCCCCAGTGGAAATGGAAACCGTGATCAAGACGGAAAATATTGATATCTACTACGGTGATTTTAAGGCGGTTCGGGGTGTTTGTTTAGACATTTATAAAAATAGAGTCACTG
>NZ_JBJUDF010000250.1:0-12577 GCF_046067725.1 Planktothrix sp. | reverse complement strand
ACAATATAAAGGGATAGATGAAGCGATTCGTACCGCTCAATTCATCCAGAACAAATGTCTAAGATATTGGATGGATAACAAAGGGGTAGGACGCTACGATTTGAATAAGTATTGTCGCGTTTTAGCTCATGATTTTAAATTTGCAAATGAACTAAACTCTCAAGCGAGACAATCAAGTGCTGAGAGAGCATGGTCAGCTATCGCCCGATTTTACGATAACTGTAAACGGAAAATTCCTGGTAAAAAAGGCTATCCCCGTTTCAAGAAACATTGCCGTTCGGTTGAATACAAACAAACCGGATGGCAATTAAATTTAGAAAGTCGTAAAGCCATTACCTTTACTGACAAGAAAGGAATTGGACGATTACGGTTAGTAGGAAGCTACGATTTGCATTTCTATCAACCCGAACAAATTAAACGAGTTCGATTAGTTAGACGTGCAGACGGGTATTATTGCCAGTTTATCCTTTCAGTTGACGTTCAAATCAAGACTGAACCGACGAATAAAACAATCGGTTTAGATGTAGGATTATCTGCTTTCTACACTGATGACCAAGGTAATAAAGTAGATAACCCCAAATTCTTAAGGAAAGGAGAGAAGAAAATTAAGCGGTTACAAAGACAACTTTCTCGAAAACAGAAAGGGTCTAATAACCGCAAAAAAGCGAGACAGAAATTAGCCAAGGCTCATCTAAAAATTGGTAGGCAACGAAAAGAGTTTAGCAAGCGTGTTGCATACTCCGTCATCCAATCTAACGATTTGGTAGCCTACGAAGATTTGAGGATTAAGAACTTAGTGAAAAATCATTGTCTAGCAAAGTCAATTAATGACGCTGCTTGGTATCAATTCCGTACTTGGCTTGAATATTTTGGTAGAAAATATGGTAAGGTTACTATTGCTGTTCCTCCCCAATATACAAGCCAAAATTGCTCTAATTGCGGAAAAACCGTAAAAAAATCCCTATCAACAAGAACCCACGTTTGTAGTTGTGGATGTCAGTTGGATAGGGATGAAAATGCTGCAAAAAATATTTTAAGAATGGGATTAAGTACCGCAGGACATACGGGAACTTTCGGTTTAGAACCGATAAACGCTTTGGGAGAATTGACCTCTACCTTGACGGGAGCAATCCTTTTAGGGCAAGTCGATTCGTTGAACAAAGAATCTCCCGTCACATCGCTTTGCGATTGACGGTGAGAGTGTCAATGTGATCAAACTCTTCTCTGTTACTCCTAATTTTATGCACACTTGGCACTGGCAAAGCTGGGATGGATTACCCTATTTAACTTGTAGTTGGCTCAAAGATTGGCAACATGGCTTTTTTACCCGTTGCTTTAGTCCGCGAACTCCTTCAGATTTAGTCGATGTCTTACAACCTGATACTCCAGTGTATCGAGTCAAACAAGTGCATGGAAATCTGGTGTTAAAAACGGGAACCGTAGACCCCCTGAAACATTCCGGTGCAGAAGATATTTCTTTAGTCGAAGCCGATGGTTTATTTGCTGAAAATTCCTCAGAAGCCGTTTGGGTAGCGACGGCTGATTGTGTTCCGGTGTTAATTGCGGACGCTCAAACTGGGAAAGTAGCGGCGGTTCATGCCGGATGGCGAGGAACAGCCGCTAAAATTGTTCCTGAAGCCATCGCCCATTTCCAAGCGGTCGGGAGTCAACTGGAACATCTGCGAGTCGCCTTGGGGCCAGCGATTTCTGGGGAAGTGTATCAAGTTTCTTTAGATGTGGCGACACAGTTAGCTCAAAGTCTGGATTTCGACACCGAAGCAGAAGGATTAGAACCTCTCTATCAACTCCCCAATTCTCCTCTGCTTCCCGACTTGGAACCCAACAAGGTTCGCTTAGATGTGCGACAGTTTAATCGCTTACAACTGGAACAATTAGGGATTGAACCCGACCAAGTAGCGATCGCCCCCTATTGTACCTATCAAGACCCCAACGCCTTCTTCTCCTACCGCCGAGACAACTTAAAAAAAGTTCAATGGTCAGGAATTGTCAGTCAATAATTAGGGACGTTGATAGTTAACGATTAATCAGCGTCAGCTTTCAGCAAAAAACGATCTATCATTTCCCCTCTTCCGGTGCTCCCGGTGCTCCCCTCCTTGTCCACTTGCAAAATCATTTAATATGGGAATAACAGTGAAAGTCTCTCAACAGAGCAACGCTTTGGAAAGAGATTGAGTTAAGCTTACAGTTAATAAAACGGTATAAATATAAAGTCCGATGAGCGAGCAAAGTCCCTACGAACAGCTTGGGGTTACCCTTGATGCCTCCTTTGATGAAATTCAGGAAGCCCGGGATCGCCTAAAACAACAATATAGTGGTGAACGTAAGCTGCTTGAATCGATTGAAGCCGCTTATGATGCCATTTTGATGGATCGGCTCAAATTACGGCAAGAAGGAAAAATCAAAGTTCCTGAACGCATTCGTTTTCCTGAACGAGCCGCGCCGACTCCTCCACCCGGTTTTCAACCAGCCACAACCCAAAAGCCCAATTGGTTACAACAATTGCTGGATACTCCCAGCCGTTCTGATTTGTTATGGCCATCGGGAGTTTATGCAGCCTTAGCGGGTTTAAGTCTTTATCCGGGTTCCCCGGAATCGATTTTAACTCTAACTCTTGCTTTGGGAGTGGGATCGAGTTTGTATTTTCTCAACCGCAAAGAAAATAAGTTTGGTCGAGCCGTTTTACTCACGGTCATGGGTTTAATTACGGGGTTATTGTTGGGAAGTTTACTCAGTCCAGCAATTGGAAACTTCTTAGCCGTAGAACGGTTTATTTCTCTAATCACTTTTATCATTTTGTGGATAGTGAGTTGTTTTTTACGTTAATTCAAGCGAGGTTAAAGTTAGATAAAATCCCTTTATTCCCATTAAAAAGAGGGCTGAATTTCTAATCAGAAAAACAGCCCTCTTTTGCTAAAAACATTTAAAATTAGGCAATTGCAGCCATTTTGACATCATTATTCGCTAACAACTCTTGCAGTTCTTCTGCATCAACGGTTTCTTTATCAATTAACAAATCTGCTAATTGATTCAGAACCGGGCGGTTTTCAACTAATACTTGTTTCGCCCGTTTATAAGCTTCATCCACCAGTTGACGAACTTCTTCATCGATGGCTGAGGCGGTTTCTTCGGAAAAATCCCGTTCTGACATAATATCCCGTCCCAGGAAGATATTTCCTTGTTGACGACCTAATGCCACGGGGCCGAGGCGATCGCTCATCCCATAGCGAGTTATCATTTGACGAGCGACACGAGTCACCTGTTGTAAGTCATTAGAAGCCCCCGTGGTGACTTCTTCTTCCCCAAAGATAATTTCTTCAGCGACCCGACCGCCCAAGGCAACGGCCATTTGATTTTGCAGATAGGAACGACTGAATAACCCGGAGTCCATGCGTTCTTCACTGGGCATGAACCAGGTTAACCCCCCAGCCCGACCGCGCGGAATAATACTAATTTTCTGTACCGGGTCATAGTCTGGCATTAAGGCCCCCACTAAAGCGTGACCCGCTTCGTGATAAGCTACCAGGGTTTTGCGTTTTTCACTCATCACCCGATCTTTCTTCTCCGGCCCCGCTAACACCCGGTCAATGGCATCATTAACTTCATCCATTGAAATTTCTGTCAAGTTACGACGGGCGGCTAAAATTGCGGCTTCGTTTAACAGGTTGGATAAGTCCGCCCCAGTAAACCCAGGAGTCCGACGGGCAATTTTGTCTAAGTCCACATCTTTGGACAAGGTTTTACCCCGGGCATGAACCCGGAGAATTTCTGAACGACCGTTATAGTCGGGACGGTCTACCACCACTTGACGGTCAAAGCGACCCGGACGCATTAAGGCGGCATCTAAGACATCAGGACGGTTGGTGGCGGCAATAATAATAATTCCGGTATTACCTTCAAACCCGTCCATTTCCGTTAATAACTGGTTGAGGGTTTGTTCCCGTTCATCGTTACCGCCCCCTAAACCGGCCCCCCGTTGACGACCCACGGCGTCAATTTCATCGATAAAGACAATACAAGGCGCATTGGTTTTGGCTTGTTCAAACAAGTCACGAACCCGGGATGCACCGACCCCCACGAACATTTCCACAAATTCTGAACCGGAAATGCTAAAGAACGGAACTCCGGCTTCTCCCGCAACGGCTTTGGCTAAGAGGGTTTTTCCGGTTCCTGGGGGGCCGACTAATAATACTCCTTTAGGAATTTTGGCACCGACGGCCGTAAACCGATCCGCATTTTTCAGGAAGTCTACTACTTCGCTGAGTTCGAGTTTAGCTTGTTCAATACCCGCCACATCTCCGAAGGTGACTTGGGTTTGAGGTTCCATCTGGACTCTGGCTTTGGACTTGCCAAAGTTCATGGCTTGGCTACCAGGGCCATTCTGAGCCCGACGTAATAAAAAGAATAAGCCCACCAAGAGCAAAACGGGGAAGAAAAGGCTACTGAGGGCTTTAAACCAAAAGCCGTCATCGCTCTGGGGTAGAACTGAAATATCAACATTATTTTGAGTCAGAATATCGATCAGTTCAGGATCGTTCGGGAGGTTGACTAAAATTTTATTCCCATCTTGAGCCGTTACTAAGGCTTTTGAGCGATCAGAACTGAGGCTGACCCGTTCAACTTTATTATTCTTGACTTCTTGAATAAAGGTACTATACTTCCAGCTTTCCCGCGTTTGGGGTTGTTTGTCAAAAAAAGCAGTTGCTAATGCTAAGACGACAATGGCAAGCAGGGCGTATAACCCTGCATTTCTCCAGCGTTTGTTCACCGAGGTCTATCCTCCTACTGTTGCTGTAAGTCCACAGGACTTTGGTATTGTGATGTATTGTTACTAATCTTAACGTATTTTTCATCCAGGTAGGGGGTTGGGGTATTCTATATTAATTTAATCGGATCAGTGTCAAGCTATATGGCGTTGAGTCAGTGTGAAAACCACAAAAGCCTTGAGGTCTTACCAACAAGAGTATTTTTTGTCAAGTTCAGCCATCGGATGAGAAATTAATATTTTTGTTTTTAATCTTTGTAGTGAATATCCTCATGATGATCAATTGGATCAACAGCGAGATCAGAAATTGGGTTTAACCAGGCTTTCCAAAAGCTTTTTAATTGGCTTTTAAATTAACATTAGAATTCAACTATGAAATTTCCCTTACATCAACCTACGTTAAAACTATTAGCAGGATTATCAGGAATAGAACTCGGTGCAGCATCTCATAATCCTTTTGGAGTCAATGCGATTAATGTAGCTCCTCAATTTGATGAAAAATTTTATACTGATAGCCAACTTAAGATGGGTGAAACTCCGACAAAAATTGATGTTTATGGAGATGCGGCTCATATTCCGGTAGCGGAGCATAGCCAAGATTTTATTTTATCCAGTCATGTTTTTGAGCATATTCCCAATCCTATTTTAGCATTGTTAGAATGGCAACGAGTCCTTAAATCTGGTGGTTATGTGGTGATGATTGTTCCCCAACCCGATGCTTTACTGGGTGATAATCGTCCTTTATCTACTTATGAAAAAATTATTCAAGCATATCAGGAAAATTGGACAATAGAAACGTCACCACCGGGGAGTACCTACGCCGATCATTACTGGAAATTTACCTCGACAACATTAAGAAGATTTATAGAACGATTGAAAATAGAAACAGAAGGTTTGCCGAGAATCAATTGGCAACTTTTAGGGGTTGAAGATCCTGATAGTAAAGTTGGGAATGGATTTTGGTTAGCTTATCGTGTTCCCTGAATAACGGTAAAAATTTGATTAAACTCACTCATAAAAATTGATTAAATTTATATTCAAAACAAAGCCTTTATGACTAGAACAAAATCAGGAAGTTATCAACCTCTCATTAGTATTATTGTTCCCGTTTTCAATCCGCGCGAAAACTATTTAAAAGCCACTTTGGAATCCGTCAGGAATCAAACCTATCAACAGTGGGAATTGTGCTTGGCTGACGATGCTTCAACTCAACCTCATGTTCAACAAATTTTACAAGAATATGCTCAAAAAGAGTCTCGAATAAAAATAGTTTTTAGAGAAGAAAATGGTCATATTTCAAGAGCTTCTAATTCAGCCTTAGAAGTCGCAACAGGTGAATTTGTTGCTTTATTAGATCATGATGATTTACTCACGCCTGATGCGTTGGAAGAAGTAGTTAAACTTCTGAACCAACATCCTGAAGCCGATATGATCTATTCTGATGAAGATAAAATCAATGATGCTCATCAATTCACTGAACCTAACTTTAAACCGGAATGGTGCCCGGATTCATTTCTATCTCGAATGTATACTTGCCATTTAGGCGTTTATCGGCGTTCTATCATCAATGAAATTGGCGGATTTAGAGTTGGATTTGAAGGCAGTCAAGATTATGATTTAGTTCTACGACTAACGGAAAAAACAGATAAAATTTTTCATATTCCTAAAATTTTATATCACTGGAGAATTCATTCAGCATCAGCATCAGCATCAGGAGAAGCGAAACCTTATGCCTATAAAGCCGCCGTTAAAGCTTTAACAGAAGCCATATACAGACGAGGTGAACCCGGTCGAGTGTTGCCCCATACTCAACCCCTCGGTCATTACACGGTTCGATATCAAATTGATGAGTCTAAACGGGTGAGTATCATTATCCTAACGCGAGATTTTTGGGGAATTTTAAATCAGTGTTTAACCTCGATTTTTACTCAAACCCTGTATCCAAATTATGAAGTTATTGTTATTGATAATGGCAGTATTGAATTAGAAACTCAACGGGTGATTGATTTTTGGAAAAGACAAAAACCTGATCAATTCAAATGCTATGAGTGTGATATCCCTTTTAACTATTCCCAACTCAATAATTATGGGGTTTGTCAAGCAACGGGAGATTTTTTGATATTTTTAAATCATGATACAAAAATTATTACTAAAGACTGGATTAATGCGTTAATTGAACAAGCTCAACGATCTTCTATAGGAGCAGTTGGAGGACTATTACTATATCCTGATCAGTCAATTCAACAAGCTGGATTTTTAAAAGATGCTGATTTCATTGCTTATCCTATTTATCAAGGTATTCATAAAATTAATGATTATGATAGCTTAGTTCAAATTACTTTGATTAATAATATTTCATTGATCAGTGGGGCTTGTTTAGCGTGCCAGCGAGAGAAATTTGAAGCAGTAGGTGGTTTTGATGAAAATCTACCCATTTTTTATAATGATATTGATTTCTGTTTAAAATTGTTGAAAAAAGGGTATCGAAATGTATATTTACCTCATGTTAAAGTTTATCATCAAGAATTAAAAGGATGGAATGTTGAGTTAACATCCGATCAATATTTAGAGTTATATAATCGCGCAGTTCAAATCATACAAGAACGATGGGGAAACTCGATGAAATCAGATTCTTGTTTGAGCCTTCAACTTCAACAAAAATTAAAAGCTCAACATCAAAATCAACAAAAACCATCGGAAAAATATCAACCTTTAGTCAGTGTTTGTATTCCTACCTATAACGGTGAAAAATATCTCAAAGAAGCCTTAGACAGTATTTTATCTCAAACTTACTCGCCTTTAGAAATTATTCTTTCTGATGATGGATCAACGGATAATACCGTAGCGATCGCTCAATCGGTTCAATCTAAATTTTCTGGTGATTTTAAGATCTTTACTCATTGTCAATATGGATTAGCAGCCAATTGGAATTATGCTATTGCTCAAGCTCAAGGTAAATATATTAAATTCTTGTTTCAAGATGATATTTTAGAACCTGATTGTATTACGAAGTTAGTCAATTTAGCCGAACAGGACGAAGAAATTGGTTTAGTATTTTCTCGACGGAATATTTTATTTTCAGACACCGCAAAATCAAATAAAATTTGTCGAGGAATTGGAGCATCAGCCCAAGATCTACAACAAGCTTGGTCTAACTTAAAACCAATTCAACAAGGAACAGAATTATTGTCTAATTTCAATATTTTGAATCCTCCTCTTAATAAAATTGGTGAACCGAGTACCGTGCTGATTAAGAAATCTGTCTTTGATCGACTCGGATATTTTGATGCAGATTTACAACAGTTAGTTGATGTAGAAATGTGGTTCAGAATTATGAGCTACTATAAAATTGGATTTATTAATGAAAATTTATCGGCTTGGCGAATTCATCCTGAACAGTTAACCGTTGCCAATTGGTTAAAAGGAGAAACGCGTCAAGATTTAGAAAAATTCTATCACAAAATTTGTCAAAGTTCCTATTTATCTAAACTACATCCCCAAGTTCAAACTTGGATTCAAAATCCAACTCAAGCTGAAACTTGGATGCAATGGTTAACAGGAAAAACCCTTTCCACCTCTCAACTCCAAATCTTTACACAAACTGTTGATATTAATCCTAATTCATCATTAAAACTTTCCGCGATTATTTTACAAAATTCTGAAACTTTAGCTTTAAAAAAACCAGTCAATATATTATTAGGAACAGAAAAAACAAAACCACAAAAAATTACGATTGTTACCAGTATTGCACCGGGAAATTTAGAGAAACAAAAAGCAGCGACCGCGAGTTGGAAACAATTAGGATTTGCAGTCGTTTCTTTAAATTCTGATTCTGAAATTGAACAGCTTAAATCCCAGTGTCAGGATATTACTTTTCAAAACGTTAATCGAGATGCTCAAGCTGAGGTTGGAAAACCGTTAATTTATCTCGATGATATTTTCCGTTATTTCCAAGATCATCCTTGCCAACTTTGTGGCATTGTTAATTCGGATATTCAACTGCAAGCAGATGAGAACTGGTCTACCTGGTTATTAGACCAAGCAGAGAATGCGATAATTTTTGGTTCCCGTATCGAGATTGAAACCTTAGAAAAACGGCAAGGAGAACTTTATGATAAAGGGTTTGATTTCTTCTTTTTTAGCCCCAAATTTTTAAAAGATTTTCCTGCCTCTAACTTTTGTTTAGGCTTGCCTTGGTGGGATTTTTGGGTTCCTTTAATTGCTAAACAACGGGGATGGGCATTAAAACGTCTTGTAACTCCCATCGCCTATCATCTCAAACACTCTGTTAACTACCTTAACGATAATTGGCAAAAATATGGAATTGAATTTACAAAATTTTTTAATCCTCAATTAACCGAAGCTTTACAACAACTAAAATCCACTAATTCCCATCAGTTACAAGGACAATTAATTCAAATCGCCAACCAATTTTTAGAGCAAATCCATCAAGAATCAATTTCTATCAACTATCAAAAATTATCAAATTTATCAATCGAAAAAATGGATATTCAAGCCAAACCTGTTAACGCTCAAGCTCCTTTAACTCGCCTATCTCAATCACAATGGACATTTCCTACTATTTCACCTTTGGCTCCTAATCTGAATCGACCTTTTTGGTCGGTCATGATTCCAACTTTTAATAAAGTGAAATATTTGGAACAAACCCTGAGAAGTGTTTTACAACAAGCACCAGGGGAAGATCAAATCCAGATTGAAGTCCTTAATGATTGTCCTGATAGGACAGTACAAGCTGAACTGGAAGCAATTGTTCAAAAAGTCGGCGGAGGTCGAGTTAAATTCTATCGCCATTCTCAACAAAATATTGGTCAGACTGCTATTTTTAATTTGTGTTTAGAACGCGCTCAAGGACAATGGATTCATTTATTACATGATGATGATTTTGTCTTTCCTGGATTTTATCAAACCTTACAAAATACGATTAATAAAGAACCGAGTCTAGGTGCAGTATTTTGTCGCCATTGTTATATAGATGGCGAAAATAATCAGTGTTCTATCTCGGCTTTAGAACGAGAAACAGCCGGAATTTTAGATCATTGGTTAGAACGAATTGCGGTTTCTCAACGGATTCAACCATCTTCTATTGTGGTGAAGCGTAGCACTTATGAACAATTAGGGGGTTTTTGTCCTGAAGCAAAATCGGCGGCGGATTGGGAAATGTGGACAAGAATTTCTGCTTATTACTCAATGGGATATGAACCTCAGATTTTAGCAGCTTATCGTTTACATCTTAGTTCTTGGACATCTCGCCTAATGGAGACAGGCGGAAATATTTCTGATACGCGTAAATCTATTGAAATCACTCAATCTTATTTGCCTCCAAATCAAGCCCTTGAGTTATCGAATAAAGCTAAAGAACATTATGCTTTTTATGCTTTGAATACAGCAAAACAACTGTTACCCCAAGGACAATCAACGGCGGTGATTGCTCAAATTCAAGAAGCTTTAAAATGTAGTCAATCAACGGCTGTTAAAGAAACTATTATCCAGTTATTTAGTCAGCAACAGCCACAACTCAAAACCTTCACTCCAACTCAAATCTTAGCAGAAGTAACGCGGTTAACAGAAGCATATAAAACTACCCCGAATTCAATCTCAATTCTCGATTCCTTGCGTCAAATTCGGCAAATTGTGGCTCAATATTGGTTGGGTTTAGAGAATGAGAATTTAGAGAAACATTATTTAGGAGAAATTGGCAAAGCTCATAAAATTTTGCTGAATAGTGGGTTTAAAAATGAAGCCTTAACACTTCAAGAAAAAGCTCTAATTCAAGATGGGTATGATTTTTTAAAAAATGGATTAAATCAGCCAAAAGGGATACAACATTTATTAGCTCTGACCTTATATTGTTATCCTTATCATCTCCCCAAAGATTGGTATATTCAAGCCCCCATTCCTAAATGGTTTTTAGAAGATTATTTTAAATTTATGTTAGCGATTCCTCAGTTTTTCCATGAAGTCGGAGAAGCGGATCGCTATTATTGTTATGTAGAAACTTGGACTCGCTATATTCATGAACGTTTCCTCAGTAATCCTGAGTTTCCAATCTGGAAAGAATTAGCTTGGAAATTCACCCAAACCGTTAACTTTATTCCGTTATATTTTAATACGGCAAATCTCAAAGAAATATATATTAAACGGGCAGAAATTATGGAATTTGCCTTAAAAAGTTTAGGTCATTCCTTAGATTATGAGTTTCCTCAACGTCCTAAAACTCGTCAGAAAATCCGTTTAGGAATTCTCAGCCATCATTTTAGTCCCCAAACCGAAACTTATTCAACATTACCTGTTTTTGAATATTTAGATCCAACTCAATTTGAAGTAATTTTATATACCTTACAATCGAATCATCATCCCCTGGAAGAATATTGTAAAAGTCGTGCTGATCGTTGGGTACAACTGCCTAAAAATTTACCTGATCAGGTAAATTTAATTCGCAATGATGATTTAGATATTATCTTAATTGGAACCAATGTTACGGCGGTTACTAACGGAATTACATTGTTAGCTTTACATCGGTTAGGTCGGATTCAAATCACCTCAACATCATCTTGCGTGACCACGGGAATGCGGACTATCGATTACTATATTTCAGGAACATTAACTGAAATTAAACAGAATCCTCAAGACCAATATCGAGAACAATTACTCCTCTTAGAAGGAACAGCCCATTGTTTTAGTTATTATGCTATTCCTCCTGAAAAAACTCAGTTTACTCCAACTCGCTCCAGTTTGGGAATTCCTGATCAATCTATTGTTTTTGCTTCGGGAGCTAATTTTTATAAAATTATTCCTGAACTTCGAGAAACTTGGGCAAAATTATTAGCAAAGGTTCCCAATTCTGTCTTAATTTTATATCCTTTTAATCCCAATTGGACATCTCAATATATGGCTGTTCCTTGGATTAACTGTTTCAAGGAGACTTTAACTCAATATGGCGTTGATATCAGCCGTTTAATTATTTTAAAACCCCAAGCTAGTCGCAGCGACATTAAAGAATGTTTGAAATTAGCCGATATTTACTTAGATTCCTATCCTTTTTCTGGGGTTAATTCTTTAGTTGATCCCTTAGAAGTGAGTTTAGTTCCGGTGGTTCGAGATGGTGATATCATTCCTTCTTTCTCTGAGAACACCTCTCAAGCGGGAGAAGTTTTTGTCGTCCGAACTAGCGGTTCATTTCGTTCATTAATGGGTGCATCTTTATTGCGATCGCTCTCGATTAATGATTTAATTGCTAATAGTGAAGAAGGTTATATTAATTTAGCAATTACCCTAGCTAATAATCCGCAACTGCGACAACAAAAACGCCAAGAAATTCAACAAAAAATGCAGCAAAACCCTGAATTCTTGGATAGTCGTACCTATTCAGCTAAAATGGGAATGCTCTTTCGGGAATTATTTCAAAATTGGCAACAAAATCAGCAATCTTTTCAACTGAATAGCCGAGAAGCCATTCAACAGTATTTATCCAGTTTAGTTAATGCGGTTAATTCTTATGATTTAGACCGAAATAATCAAACCTTGGTTGATGAATTGCGAGTCATTCGTAAAACAATGGCAGATCAATGGTTAAAAATTTCTCCCGACCATTTAGAACGAATCTATAATCATGATTTGGGGAAAGGATATCAAATTCTCTTAAATCGGGGGATTCAACGAGAACCTTTAACCACAGAAGAGCAACAATTTATTAATGAAATAACTCAAAATGCCATTGGACTCAAACAATCTGATTCTTTAAATTCTTTGATGGTGTTAATGTTATATTATCCT
>NZ_JBJUDF010000249.1:0-37308 GCF_046067725.1 Planktothrix sp. | reverse complement strand
AGCCAATTTAGGGTGTTTAAATCCGTACAGGGAAATTGTTCAATATCCTCAACCCTTAACCATTTTTCAGCTTGACGTTGACCCAGATATAAAATTAATTGCCAAGTATATTCATCGGCGGTTTTCCAATCTCCATTGGCTAATAATTCAATCAGTGAACTATAATCAATTCCTAGTTCTGATAAAGGAGAAGTTGGAGTGATAGTGGAATCAAAATTACCAGGGAATACTGGAGCATTTAAAGCTTCTAAATAATGGACAATCCAGTTTAACAAATTTTGTAAATTTTGTCGTTCTAGGGTCGCTTGTTGCAGTTGGGTTTCTAAACGTTCTAACCGAGGTAAGATATCCGCAACCGTGACTCTTTTTTTTGAGAATGAATGAGTTTTGTTTGAGGAAGAGTTAAAGATTTGTAAACGTTCCCAGGTTTTTTTTGCCCAGTCTAAACGTTTTTGATCAAGTTCTAAACTTAAGGGTGTTAATATATGAAATTGTAAAGCCCATCCACAGACTAAACAAGTTTCTGGAATGGGTTGCTGATAGTCAGAGTCACAGACTGGACATTGAAAGCTCATGGAATGAACAAAAGTAAAGTCAGGGTGAATAAGTTTGTGATATGTTAACATTCTTAACACCCTGTCCTCCAGATTCCATGCTCCATCACCCTCTTTCCTGTCTTTTGATGACAATATTGTATGATTGAATTATTCGGGGTAATCTTAAGGGAATCTTAGGGCCAACCAGTTATCAATAAAAGATAAATTATATCTCTTTTAAAGCGATCAGTTGTCCACTCCTATACTTAAGTTAGATTTCACAGGCAATTATTGTGAATTTGCCGCTCCATTGGGGGAAAATACATGATGAATGAGTCTGATTTAACAACTATTTTAATGATTGATAATCAGTCAGTTAGCCTCCAGAAAGTATTGGATATACTCAGCCAAGAAGAGGTAAGTTTATCGTGCTTAGATTATGAAAAAGTTGATTTGTTAGGTGTAGAAGTTCCTTTACCAAATCTAATTTTTCTGGCGGTTGCCAATTTAGGTCAAGATGAATTTCGGTTTTGTGAACAGTTACAAAAATCTCTCCTAAGCCACAATATTCCGATTATTTGGATGACAGAAAATTTAAACCCCGATTTTTTTAAAATAGCCTTAAGCTTGGGGTTTATAGATTGTTGTTCAACCACCTTAGAAATCAATGAATTATTTTTTAAAATTAAAAGCTATTGTCAGATGGCTCAAGATCGAAAAAATATCCTAAAAAATTATCAAATTTTAGAAAACGAGTTAGCAATTCAGAAGCAAAAAAAATTTTATTTAAAAGAAGTTAATCATAAATTAGAAATCAAACTTGAATGCTATTGTCAAGAATTAGCTCAGACTCAAGACGAATTAAAAAAAGCAATTACCGAAGCAGAAAAAGCCAAAACAGCGTTAGAAGAAGCGTTCAATCAAATTCAGGTTATTAAACATCAATTAGTGACCAGCGAAAAACTGTCATCCTTGGGGCAAATGTTAGCGGGTGTTGCCCATGAAATTAATAATCCAGTTAACTTTATTTATGGCAACTTAGCTTATGTTCAAGAATATATTAACGATATTTTAAAGATTATTGAACTTTATCAACAATATTATCCTGAACCCCATCCTAACATTCAACAGGAATCAGAAGCAGTGGAATTAGATTTTATTTTAGAAGATTTACCTAAAATGTTAGAATCGATGCAGGTGGGCGCAGAACGCATTCGAGAAATTGTTTTAAGTTTACGGAGTTTTTCCCGTCAGGATGAGTCAAAAATGAAGGCGGTTAATATTCATGAAGGGATTGATAGCACATTAATGATTTTACAAAATCGCTTAAAATCTAAACCGGATCATCCCGCCATTAACGTGATTAAAGAATATAGTCCGTCTTTGCCCTTAGTGGAGTGTTACGGAGGCGAAATGAATCAAGTTTTTATGAATATTTTAGCCAATGCAATTGATGCCATTGAAGACAATTATCAAAATAAAACTCTGGAAGAAATTGAAATAAATCCTTATCAAATACGGATTAAAACCGATATTGTTAATCATCATATTTCTATTACCATTAGCGATAATGCAGGCGGAATGACAGAAGAGATTGTTGGCCATTTATTTGAACCTTTCTTTACAACAAAACCCGTCGGAAAAGGTACAGGAATTGGATTATCCATTAGTCAACATATTGTTGTCGAAAAACATCTGGGAAGTTTGCGTTGTATTTCAACCCCAGGAGTAGGAACAGAATTTATTATTGAAATTCCCATTACTCAGGAAATGCCAACTCAACCTAGTATGGCAGGACATCGGGAAACGCTGAATTAGAAATAAAAGTTGTAGTGGTCGCCGATGGTGCCCAAATTTCCGCAGCCACCGGAAGCGAGGGAGCGGCGGGAAATTTAACGTTAAATGCCACACGCTGTTCTGGAAATGAAGGCAATCAATTGGTGATGACTGTACCGACGGCTAACCCCCTATTCAGCGAGCCCAAGGGTGGATTGTTAAAGCGGATGGGACAATTGAATGGGTGGTGAATCCCCGAACACCACAGCCTAATGGTGTGCTACCGCCTCAGTGCTCGACATGATCAATAACGGTAAGGTAATGACAAAGGTACTGCCTTCACCGGGTTGAGACATACACAACAGTTGACCTTGATGTTTTTCCACAACAATTTGATAACTAATGGCTAACCCCATTCCGGTTCCTTGACCAACAGGTTTTGTCGTAAAAAAGGGTTCAAAAATTCGGTTTTTTACCGTCTCAGACATCCCTAAACCGTTATCAGAGATTTTAATTTTTACCCAGGTTTTATGTTTAGAGTCAGTCATGGTTTCAGTATGAATCATAATTTGGGGAGAGGTTAAAGGTTGGGTTTTATATTGAACCAAATCTAAGGCATCTATCCCATTAATGATAATATTCATAAACACTTGATTGAGTTGACCCGCATAACATTGAATTAAGGGAATATTGCCATATTGTTTCACCACTTGAATTTCTGGTCGAGAAGATTGAGCTTTGAGACGATGCTTTAAAAGCATCAGGGTATTATCCAGATTTTCATGTAAATCAACGGTTTTAAGATCGGCTTCATCTAAGCGAGAAAATGAACGTAAGGATTGTACAATATCGGCAATTCTTTGACTTCCGACTCGCATCGACTGGAAGATTTTATTAAGGTCAGTTTCCAGAAAGTCTAATTCTAAATCCTTTAGTTCTACTTGAATTTCGGGGTAGGGTTCGGGATAATACTGTTGATAGAGGGCAATTAAATTTAGTAAACTATCGCTATATTCTTGGGCATAAGTGATATTTCCAAAAATAAAACTAACTGGGTTATTAATTTCATGGGCAATTCCGGCTACCAGTTGTCCTAAAGAAGACATTTTTTCACTTTGTAATAATTGAGTTTGAGTTTGCTTTAATTGGATTAATGCTGTTTCTAGTTCCGTCGCTTTTTCTTGTAATTCAAGTTGAGATTTTTGTAAAATATGAGTGTCTTGTTCAATTTTATCTGCCATTTTGTCAAAGGAAATCGATATTTTTGCTAACTCATCTGAGCCTTGTAAACGACTGCGATCGCTTAAATTTCCTTGAGCTAAATTCTGACTTACTAAAACTAAACGTGAAACTCGTTTTGTTAACGTGAGTTCCAAGAATAGCCAGACTAACAAACAAAATCCTAACACCATTCCATTCATTTTTATTGAGCGATTTAAAGCTTCTTGATAGGATTGTTTTTTAATTTGGTTTAGATCATAAATTGATAAAAAAATCCCGACTTGAGAACGTAATTCATTCGGCTTAGGTGGCAAGGTAACGGGAGTAATAACTTTTAATGTTTGCCGATTATCAGACCAGTTTTTATCGGCAACTTGAGTTTGTTGAACCTGGATAATTTGAGGATAAAGATAGGCTAAATTTGTATCAACTATTGAACGTTTTTGTAAATCATAGTGATTAGAAAAAATGATCATATAATTTTCATCCATAAAGGCTGATAATTCTAAATTCGGCTGTTCTCCCGTTTCTCCAATGACTAACTTTGCCCCATCTAAAGTGCTATTAGAATTAGGAAATCTTCGTAAAATAAATTCTAATAATTTTACTGTTTTTTCACTATAAAAATTAGCTTGTTGCTCAATTTGTTTTTCTTGATATTGATAGTTTCTTTTGACCTCTGTTATAAATCCATATAAACCCAGTCCACTCCCCAAAAAGAGTAATAAACTGGGAATCGCAACTCGTAGCGGAATCGTAAAAGCTAAACGTTTCATAGATTGGATTTAGAAAGTTGAGTCACAAAACGTGCATCCAAAAAAGACGAAAATTTAACATCTGAGTTCAGGAGTTTCTTTTCTCGCATGACTTGAGACAATTTTTCTGAAGCTTCTACCAAATTTCGATTACCTTGAGACAGAAGTTTTTGATTTTCCTCCGGTGTAAAAAATTTTAGCAATTCCAGAGAAGCTAACAATTCATTAGGGGTAATTCTCCCGCGTTCTGCCATAATTTGAGCCGCACTTTCCGGTTGTTTTTTGAGATAATCTAATGCCATAAACCAACCTCGGATTAACTGTTCTAAATCTTTAGGCTGAGTTTCGATAATTTCTTGACGCACCACCAACACATCGACCACTTCACCCGGAATCTTACGACTATCAAATAAAACCTTAGCTCCTGTTGCCATTAACTTAGAACGAACTGGTTCAAAGGTCACAATGGCATCAATTTCGCCTTGTTTAAACGCAGCTTCATGTTCTGAATACCCTAACGAAACAACCGTAATATCTTCTACTGAAAGTCCCACTTGATCAAGGGCTCGACTCAGAATATAACCTCCTAATGCAGTATTCTCAACCCCGACTTTTTTTCCTTTAATATCCGATAAGGTTTTTAACTCTGGTTTTCCCAGGATCACATCTGCACCATTCGATAAATCCATCAGCAGAATCACCCGAATTTCAGGGAACGTTTCAGCTAAAAGTAAGGTTTCATCCATACTAATTCCCCCAGCTTGTAAATTGCTACTGCGAATAGCACGACTAATCTCTGTACTAGACGGGTAATCCACAATTTTAACGGCACTATTTTGATAGTAACCTAACTGTTCAGCTAAATACAACGGTGCAAAACCCGGCCATTCATTGGTTCCCACTAATAACGGTTTTGTTGGTTGTTGAAAGCAACTGGCTAAGATTCCCAAACTCATACATATTGCTATCCCTATTAAAAATAAATAAAGTCGCTTTTGGCTTTTTTTAAATTCAATTTTATTTTTGTTAATCATAAACAAATGCCTTTTCCGGTTAACAATTGACCATTGGTTGATTACTGAATTAAACTGTTAATGAACTGAACTAATTGCCTCAATTGCACAGGTTTAGGAAGATATTCATTCACCCCTGCGGCTAAACATCGTTCTCGATCTCCTGGCATCGCTAAAGCGGTTAATGCAATAATCGGAAGGGTTGCCAATTCTGAATCAGCCCGAATTTGGCGTGTTGCTTCTAAACCGTCCATTTCTGGCATCGAAATATCCATTAGAATCACCTGTGGACGCAGAGTACGCGCTTTTTGAACCGCTTCAATTCCATTGCGGGCAATTTCGACATCAAACCCCTTAGCTTGTAAATAATTAAGCAGGGTGTGAATATTATCCGCATTATCTTCAGCCAACAAAATTAAAGGGCGTTTTAACCCACTCGGAGTCATTCGAGAAAAGGAGGACTGATCTAAGCGTTCCGTTGGTGTGATGGGTGTTTCTTGCCAACATCCCGGAGTCCAAGGAAGGATGATGGTAAAGCAACTGCCTTTTCCCAGTTGGCTGTTAATCTTGACTGTGCCCCCGTGCATTTCCACCAGTTTTTTGACTAACACTAATCCTAAACCAGTCCCTTCATAACGTCGAGATAAACGGCTATCAATTTGAAAAAAAGCTTGAAACAATCGATTTTGATCTTCAGGAGCTATTCCAATACCATTATCAATTACAGAAAAATTAATGGTTTGTTCCTCCCGATATCCTTGAACTTGCAGTTGAACTCGTCCTCCTTCTGGGGTAAATTTCACCGCATTATTGAGTAAATTAATTAAGACTTGACGCATTCGCCGTTCATCAACATTGAGAGTGCCCGTTACATCTTCAATTTGATAACTAATCCGAATATTTTTTTGGTGGGCTTGTTGTTTAACAAAAATCAAACTTTGTTGGCAGAGTTCATTAACGGATACCGGAGAACATTCTAAATCTAATTTTCCCGCTTCAATTTTGGACAGATCCAGGATATCATTAATTAATTCTAATAAATGTTTTCCGTTTCGGTGAATCATTTCTAAAGCTTGATTTTGTTTTTCATTTAATTCGCCAAAGGTTTCTTCTTGTAAAACTTCAGACATTCCTAAAATAGAATTCAGGGGGGTACGAAGTTCATGGCTCATATTCGCTAGAAATTCATCTTTCAATTGTTCTCGTTCTCGAATTGTTTCCACTAATTGAGCTTGTTCTAATGCCACTCCCACTTGATCCGCAATTTCTCGCATCAGTTCCATTTCAAATTCTGTCCATTGTCGAGGAGTAGTACAGTGATGGGCAATCATAAATCCCCAAATCTGATCCTGTTGTAGAATGGGAACAATCAATTTTGCTTTAACGTTCCATTCTTGTAAAAATTCAACCAAACACGGGGTTACTTCTTGATAATTTTCATTAATATCTGCAATGGCTTTCACCATTCCATGACGATAAAGTTGTTGATATTCTGGAGGAAACACTTCTTCGGGAAAGTCAACACTTAAAACTGAACGCCATCCGGGTAATACACTTTCGGCGATCGCTCGTCCTGTCCCATTAGAAAAAACCCGATAAATTAACAAGCGATCGCAAGCTAAAATCTTGTGGACTTCAGTGACGGTGGTTTGTAAAATTTGGTCGAGATCTAAAGATTGACGAATTTTTAAAGCGATTTCTGCAAACAGCCGGGATTTTCGTTCTTGATGTTCTAATTTAGCCGTTCGATCCAAAATTATAGTTTCTAACTCTTGATTTAAAATCCTTAATTGTTGTTCAATTTTTTCCCGTTCATCCAGTTCTGTTTGCACGGTTTGATAGAGTTGAGATTGTTGAATTCCCAGAGACAATTGTACAGCAATTTCATCTAATAATTCTAATTCACTCGCATACCAATTCCGAGGTGATAAACATTGATGAGCGATTAATAAACCCCAAATTAGATTTCCTTGATCTCGATTTTGCTCAGGAATTAAAATCGGAACTACGAGATTCGCTTTTACATCAAATCTCGTTAATAGTTCTTTATGACATTCGGTTAATTCAGCCGTTTCAATATTGTGAATAACAGTCTTTTTTCCGTGACCATAGTGAAACGCTCCTCCAGTTTTAAAGCAAGTGTCTTCTAAATAAATTCCCAAGGTAGAACTGATCCCTTCAGCAATCGATTCAGCGACAATTTTACCATTAAATAATTCATCAAACTGATAAACTAAGACGCGATCGCAATTCAGAATAGTGCGAATATTAATAACTGCATTATTGAGAATCTGACTTAAATTTAATGATTGACGAATATGGAGAGCCGTTTGGTAAAATAACCGCTCCCGTTGTACCTGTTGCTGTAATTGTTGTTCGGCTTTTTTGCGTTCTGTAATATCAAAACTAATCCCTACTAAACCGATAGGATGACCAGCTTCATCTTGAATTAAAGTATTAAAAACATGAATCGATAAAGAACTCCCATCTTTGCGAGTGGTTGTCAATTCCCCTTCCCAATATCCTTTGGTTTTAACTTCTTGAACAATTTCTTCAGCTAAATTTTGATCATCCTGGGTAATCCAACAATTACTAATATTATTACCTAAGGCTTCAGTCGCTGTCCATTGATACAAAATTTCAGCATAGTGATTCCAATATATAATTTTACCTTCTAAGTCTATTACAATAATCCCATTCCGTACTTGTTCTAAGAGAGAGGCTTGAAAGGCTATTTTTGCTTCATTTAAACTGCGGTTTTGAATTTCATCTTGTAATTTTTGATTAGCTCTTTTTAACGCTTCCGTGCGTTTTTGAATTTTCTCTTCAAGTTGGGCATTTTGAGCTTCGAGTAATTGAACTTTTTCCGCTTCTAATTGATTAATTTTTTGCTGTAAAACCTTAACCAACTGTGATAAATCAATGGGGTTAACAGCTTGTAAAATACTTGTTGGCGTAATAATTCCAATCAGTTCACCTCGATGACTAACAATAGGGATACGATGAATATGGTGTTGCTGCATCAACAAATGAGCTTCTAATAAAGTATCTTGGGGATGAAGGCAAAATAGGGGTGTACTCATCACGGATTCAGCTTCCAAACCCCAATCCACACCTAAAGCTTGACATTTAAGAATATCTCCTTCCGTTAGCAAACCCACTGGAATTTTTAAGGCTTCTCCATCGCAGATTGTTTCCTCAACTAAAACCACACAACTCACAGAAGCAGAACTCATTAATCCAGCTAATTCTAACAGAGAAATTTGAGGAGATGCCTGAATAACGGTTTGATTCATCACCTCTTCAACTATTCTTAGTTTTAATAAATCCGTCGGTTCTAAAGCATTTCTGAGAGCTTGATGGGTGAGTAAACCCACTAATTTACCATCGGTATCAACTAAGGGTAAATGGCGAATTTTATGATGTTGTAATATCTTGAAAGTTGCATTTAAACTGTTCAGTTGACTTTCGGGAAGGGTAATAACAGGTTGACGCATGATATCGCCAACAGTCAATCCGTCAAGATTAATTTGTTGAGCAATTAAACGCACAATATCCCGATAGGTTAAAATTCCGACCGGTTGCTGATTTTTTGTAACAATTAAACAAGTTGTTCCCTGATGAAATTCTAATGAATGAGTCGTTAATGAACAGGCGGTTTGAGATGAGTTGAACAAGGTTAATCCATCCAGGACGCTTGTTTCTGGACTCACCGTTAAAGGCTGAGAAATCATGCTTTTTTTGAGGGGGATCAGAGACTGACTATCAAAGTTGTGAGACATAAAATTAAGAAGCAACAACAAACTGCAATTCTGCGTTTAATTCCAAAGTAAAAATTGCACCTTGGGGTTGATTGTCCGTAATGGACAGGGAACCTTGATGAGCATCAATGACCATTTTACAAAACGCTAATCCTAATCCCGTTTGTGCAATTCCTTCAAAGCGTTGACCAATCTCATATTTTTCAAATATACTTTGCTTGAGTTCATCTTTAACTCCCGATCCCGAATCTCGAACATGAACTTTAACCGTGTTTGTTTCGACAGGATATTCAACTTCTATTGAAACATAACCATTTGTTGGGGAAAATTTAATGGCATTATTGAGTAAATTTTCGAGTACCCGCTTCATTAAATCAGGATCAACCATCACCAACCGTTTAGCCTCTGGAATCTTAGCTGTTAGGTTAATGGCTTTTTTTAAGGTTTGAGCTTCAAATTCATTCACAACTTCTTGAAGTAGAACTGAAAGATTAACGGGTTTAGGATTCAACACTTCTTGAGCGGATTCTAATTTTGCCATTAACAGTAAAGAATTAAGCTGATGATTTAACTGTTGTGCTGAAAATGCAATTTGATTCACTTTCTGGGATTGTTTTTCTGTTAAATTCGTCAGCGTTAACAATTCACAGGCTAATCCAATCACTACAACTGGATTTCTGAGATCGTGAATTACCGCATTGGCCATATCTTCTCGTAATAGTAATAATTGTTCTAACTTTTGACGAGATTTCTCTAACTCATCGTGCTGTTTTTTGAGTCGAAGCATTGAACGAACTCTGGCTCTAACTTCTAGGGTACTGACTGGTTTTCCAATAAAATCTTGTGCTCCTGCTTCTAAACATTGGGCTAATGTTTCTTTAGAATTAAGTGCGGTAATCATAATAATAGGAATCGAATTCCATTCAGGAATTTGTTTGATTTTTCGGCAAATATCCATCCCATCAGAATCAGGCATCATCACATCTAATAAAATCAAATCGGGTAAACTTGATTCTAAAAATTTAAACACCTCATATCCATTCGAGGCATAATGCAATTGATACCCTTCCTTAAACAAAATTCCTTCCAGAATGTCAAAAACATCTGGTTCATCATCCACAATCAGAATAGAGTCCGACTTGATCATGTTAAGTTGTAAAGTTTTAATAATCCAATATAATCAAAGCAAACCCTAAATCCCTTAAAAACAATTTTTTTTGTTTCTTTTAGAGATTTATATATAACCTTAAACTTTTAAGACACTCGGAGGAAATTTAGGGGAAAATGTCACTGTTTTTGAAAAATATAGTTGCCCCTACTATTAATAATACAGGCATCAGCCAATCTCCCCAACGGACATAGAGGGTTTGAGTTTGATCACGATAAATTGTATCAGAATACAGTTCATAAGTATTGTGATTTGATAGCCAGTGAGTTCGACCATGAGGATCAACAATAGCTGAATATCCTGTATTGGTAGCTCGAATTGTCCAGCGATGATTTTCAATGGCTCGCATCACATCAAGGGCATGATGTTGAGCTAACATCGTTAAGGAATAGTGAGCATCATTAGAGGCGGTAATCAAAAATTCTCCTCCTTGAGCCGTTTGCTGACGGAAATGATCAGCAAATGCTGAATCATAACAAATTCCTACCGTTGCTTGAGCCAAGGGAGTTTGAAAGATTTGACCGGGTTTACCGTGAATTAAAGTGGCTTCTAAAGGAGATAAACGTTGAATAAATTTTCCTAAAACTTCGCTAAAGGGAATAAATTCTCCTAAAGGAACTAAATTCACTTTATCATATTCACTGATAATTTTTCCGGCTCCATCCACCGCGAATAAACTATTAGTATATCCTGTTTCTTTTAAAGCAAAACTTCCGACTAAAGCCGGAACTTTTTTATCTAAAATGGCTTGATAAAAGCTACTATTATATCGTTGGTTTGGGTCAGTCCAAAAAAACGGTAGGGCGGTTTCTGGAGTTACAATTAAGTCTACTCCTTGGTCGGCTAACGTGATATATCCCGTTGTATACCCATTTAAAGCCTTCAAATATCCTGAGTAATTCAATTTAATTTCATTGGGAATATTGCCTTGAATAATTCCAATTTTTACAGCTTTTTCGGGGTTATTATTCAAAGGTTGCCGATATAAAATCCACCCCATTCCATGAGAAACAGTCAAGATAATTAAGGCTAAGGTGAATAATGACCGAGTTGGTTGATTAAAATTAATGACCTCTGGAAAATCTAATCTATTTTTAGCATCAAATGAGGAGAATTGATTCCGATTTAAAATTAATCCTTCAGCAATTAATCCATTGACAATCAGTAAGGTGGCTGTAATGGTTGTGGGGCCAGAAATTTGACCTAAATGTAAAATGATTAAATTCCCGAAACTTTGGGTATAAGATAGCGAAGACCACCATAACGCACTCGAACTCCACAAAGACTCTAAGCCACACCATAGAGTTGTTGCGATTAAAACCCGTGTTAAAGCGATAGAAATAGTAGAACATTTATGAGATAATTGGCTTGATAAGATTAAAAATAATCCGGCCCAAAATAAAACTAAGGCGGTTCCCCAAAGGGTAATAAAAACCCAACAAAATGCAGCGATCGCTAAACTCGCTAACCAGGGAACACCTAACCAAGTCATGGGATGAATTCCCGTAATCCAAAATAAAGCAATTCCGTAATAACAAATTCCCCAAACTAAGGCCAATAGCAATGGAAATTTTAAGAACTTAAACGGTGCTAGAGTTTTTCCCTCTAACATTTCTAGGGGAGATTGAGGAAGGCTAAAAAGATTAACCCAAAGGGGAACTAACCCCACCCAAGCGAACCCCCAAAATCCCCAAGGTTCAGTAGCTACCCCGATTAAAACGCCACCCATTGCGGTTAATAATAAACGCAGAATCATTTCGTGTTTTTTCATATTAAATTCTGTGATAAATCATTAAAATAATCCCCCTAAATTTGCCTCAATTAGACGAGATTAGGGGGAAATGATCAGAAACAAACTGAATTTATTCTTCTTCTCCAGATTCTTCAGAATTGGATGAACTTTCGCTTTCTTCTCCAGAAGCGGGAACAATCGCCACCGCCGCAATTGAATCTTCTTCATATAAGCGCTGAACCCGAACCCCCGTTGCACTACGAGATTGCAGGGGAATGGCATTCACCACTTGACGAATAATAATTCCACGACTACTAATTAACATTAACTCTTCAGTTTCATCTACCACCTTTAATGCCACGACTTCATCTTTACCAACATGGGATTTAAACTTGGTGGCAATAATCCCTTTTCCGGCTCGATTTTGTAAGCGGAATTGAGACACTGGAACTCGTTTTCCATACCCACTAGCGGTAATCACTAAAACAGATAATCCTTGAGCACTGCCTTCGGTTGTGACTTCAGTTTCAGTTTCATTTTCTTCGGTAGTTTCTGTTGCTATTACCGTTAATTCTTCATCGGTTTCAGCTTCTTCACCTTCGGATTCAGCCAGATTAGAAATAATGGCACTCGGCAGAATATCCATGCTAATTAAGGTATCATCCCCTTTTAATTTCATGGCTTTAACGCCGCGTGTTGCCCGTCCTAACGGTCGCAATTGTTTATCATTGGCTTTGAAATGAATTGCCATGCCATGACGGGAACCAATAATAATTCCATCTTCAACTTTTGCTCGTCTCACCCAGCGCAATTCATCCCCTTCTTCTAAGGAAATCGCAATTAAACCATTTGTCCGAATATTACTAAAGGCGGATAATTGGGTTTTCTTAATATATCCTCCTTTGGTTAACATCACCAAGTATTCATCATCGCTAAATTCGCTAACGTGAACAATGGATGTAATTCGTTCTTCCTTGGGAATGGGTAACATTTGCACAATGGGAACCCCCCGCGCGGTGCGGGATGCAACCGGGATTTGATACGCTTTGATACTATAAACAACTCCGCGATCGCTAAAGAATAAAACACTATCATGATCACAACAGGTGATAAAGTGTTCAACTCCATCATCTTCTTTCATTTTTGTGCCTTGTTTACCTTTAGTCGCTCGACTTTGGGCGGTAAACGTATTAACAGGCATTCGCTTCATGTAGCCTTGTTCCGTTAACAGAATTAAGGCTTTTTCATTGGCAATTAAATCGGTTTCGTCTAGCTCTCCTTCGGTATGTTCAATGACAGTTCGCCGAGGGGTACTAAACTTTTGTTTCAGTTCTAAAGCTTCCTGTTCAACAATCTCTAAAATTCGTTCTCTGCGCGCTAAAATATCTTCCAAATCAGCAATTTTAATTTGCAGATCTTGGTGTTCTTGCTCAATCTTTTGAGCTTCTAAGGCGGTTAATCGTCGCAGTTGCATTTGTAAAATCGCATCTGCTTGTTGTTCCGATAACCCATAGGTGGTGATTAATTCTTGTTTGGCAATGGGGATATCAGCAGCATGACGAATTAAGGCAATAATAGCATCTAAATTCTCTAAAGCAATTAATAATCCCTGTAAAAGATGATCTCGTTCTTGAGCTTTTTTCAGTTCATATTGGGTACGTCTACGGATGGTTTGTTCCCGAAATTGTAGGAATACTTCTAAGAAGCGTTTCAGGGTGAGAATTTCAGGACGACCATTCACTAGAGCTAACATATTCGCCCCAAAATTCGTTTGTAAGGGCGTTTGTTTGTAAAGATTATTGAGAACAACACGAGCATAAGCATCGCGTTTAAGTTCAATTACAATCCGCATTCCATCGCGATCGCTTTCATCGCGGATATCAGAAATTCCCTCTAATTTCTTATCATTAACCATTTCGGCAATGCGTTCAATCATTGCGGCTTTATTAGTTTGATAAGGCAATTGCGTAATAATAATCGCATCTCGATCCGGTCGTCCGCGATGTTCGATGGTTTCAATGGTAGCAATCCCGCGCATGGTGATCGAACCCCGACCATCCATATAGGCTTCTTTAATTCCTGATGTGCCTAAAATTTGAGCCCCGGTGGGAAAATCTGGCCCCGGAATATGACGCATTAATTCAGCAATCGTAATCTCAGGATTATGAATTAATGCCACTAAACCATCGACTAATTCTCCTAAATTGTGGGGGGGAATATTGGTTGCCATTCCTACCGCAATTCCTGACGATCCATTTAATAATAATTGGGGAATTCGTGCAGGTAAAACTAAGGGTTCTTGTTGAGATCCATCGAAGTTATCGCCAAATTCAACGGTTTCTGCGTCAATATCTCGCAGGAGGGCATCACAAGTTAAGGCTTGGAGACGACATTCGGTATACCGCATGGCAGCCGGCGGATCGTTATCAACGGAACCAAAGTTACCGTGACCGTTAATTAACGGTGAGCGCATGGAAAAATCCTGCGCCATCCGCACTAAAGCATCATAAACGGCGACATCCCCATGAGGATGATATTTACCGAGTACCTCCCCCACCACACGGGCGCACTTACGGAAGGGTCGATCGGGTGTTAACCCCAGTTCGTGCATCGCGTATAAAATCCGACGATGAACGGGTTTCAAACCATCCCGCGCATCTGGCAGCGCTCGCCCTACAATTACGCTCATGGCGTATTCAAGGTACGATTGCTGCATTTCGTTTCTCAGATCCGTCGGGATAATTCTCGACTCAGAGGTACTCATACCTTCAAAAACTCCATTACAATTTAAAATTAGTCACATTTAACCGAAAATATTAGTAGAAAGAAAATCATCTTCGGTATCGGCTCTAAAATTAGCGACTAATGCTTAAAATTGTACCATAATTTGCCTTCTTATCGCAGGTGAAATCTTAGATTTAAAATTGACAAAAAACCTTGACAATGCTAACAGTTATTTATTCTGACGAATTTCTCAACCATAAGACCGGATTATTCCATCCAGAACGACCCGAACGGTTAACAGCGATTGTAAATGCCCTAAAATCCGTATCTTGGACACAACAGTTAAACTGGCAACCACCGACTCCCGTGATGGATCGCCTCGAACCCTTAATGACCCTCTTAAAACAGGTGCATACACCGTCCCATATTCAGCGTCTTAAAACCATCGCCGAGCAAGGAGGAGGTTATGTGGATGGGGATACGCCGATGTCAGCCGAAAGTTATGAAGTGGCTTTACTGGCGGTGAGTGGGTGGTTAGATGGGGTGGATCAAGTTTTAACAACCGGACGTCCCGCTTTTGTGTTAGCTCGTCCCCCCGGACATCATGCGGAAGCTGATCGGGGAATGGGATTTTGTTTATTTTCTAATGCAGCGATCGCCGCTTATTATGCTTTGCAACAACCGGACATTCAGAAAGTAGCGATTTTAGATTGGGATGTGCATCATGGAAATGGAACCCAAGCGTTAGTGGAAGAAGATGCTCGGATCGCTTATTGTTCGTTGCATCAATCTCCCTGTTATCCGGGGACAGGATATGCGGAGGAACACGGCGCTTATAACAATGTTTTAAATATTCCTATGTCTCCGGGTAGCACGATTGAACTTTACAAACCGGCTTTTCAACATTATATCTTGCCGTTTTTACAAAAGTTTCAGCCGGATTTATTAATTATTAGTGCTGGATATGATGCCAACGCCGATGATCCGTTAGCCAGTATTTCTCTGCAACCCCAAGACTACGGACTCTTAACCGAATATTGTCTACAACTCACCTCTCAAATTGTCTTTGGACTTGAAGGCGGTTATGATTTACCGAGTTTATCTCAATCGGTGTTAGAGACGTTAGAAAAATGTTTAAGTGCTGCTTTTTAAAGCAACAGCTTAACTACGATTTACTGCGAACAGAGGGAAAAGGAAATAGGGAATAGGGGATGGAAAAAAGGGGTTAGCCATCCGATCAATAATTGGTAGCAAACATTAAAGGATGGAATATGAAATTGAAATGGCTTTGAGAGTTTAGGTTAGAAACCGGGTTGCTCAATTAATCTTTCTATTAGGAAGAAAAAGTTGAGGTGCAAATCCGATTTTTAGGAGAATAATGGAGGAGAATTCAATGAGGTTTTGCTGTTTCTGCTAGTTACAAACGTTAGAGGATGAAATTCGGTTCTTGAGGTGTGCTAAAATTACATGAGCTTCTCAATTATTCCCCGACTTAACAATGAGTCAATGTTTTAACCCTGATTGTCTCCAACTCAACCCGAAAACAAACCATTTCTGTCAAAAGTGTGGTTCTAATTTACTTGTAAAAGAACGATATCAAGCTTTAAAACTATTAGGAGAAGGGAGTTCTGGTCTAACGTTTCAAGCCGTTGATCAAGATCAATTATCTCAACCCTATTGTGCCATAAAACTTTCTTTTTTACCCGATCAAAGTCTCAATAATCAAAATAAAATTGATGAACTCTTTCAACGCAAAGCAATTCGATTAGAGAGATTAGGAAAACATCAGCAAATTCCTGAATTATTTGCTTATTTTATTGAAAATAATCATCACTATTTAGTTCAAGAATATATTGTCGGACAAAATTTAGCCCAAAATTTAGCTCGAAATGGATCATTTTCAGAAACTAAAATTATAAATCTGTTAGGGCGTATCTTACCCGTTTTAGCATTAAGCCATCGACATCATGTCATTCATCAAGATATTAAACCGGAAAATATTATTATAAGATCGAGTGATCATCAGTTAGTTTTAGTGGATTTTAGAGTTGCTAAAGTCAGCAGCCAGACGGGATTATCCCTACCCGGAACGATGATGGATGGTTGGGGATATATTGCACCGGAACAAGCGTTAGGAAAACCGACTTTTGCCAGTGATTTATATAGTTTAGGGGTGACTTGTGTTCACCTATTAACCAATGTTGAACCCTTTGATTTATTTGATATTTTTCAAGGAAAATGGGTGTGGCGAGATTATTTAACAGTTCCAGTCAGTGATCGTTTGGGTCAGGTCTTAGATCAACTCTTACAACAAGATACAAACAACCGCTTTCAAACGGCTAAAGAAGTTTTTGAAGCCCTCCAATTTAAAGCTAAACCCATCGTGAAACACCGCTCAAAATCGAAGGTCATATTCAAGTCAGCTAAAGGAATTAATTATCATCAATTAGAACATTTTCTCCAAGCTAAAATGTGGAAAGAAGCTGACGAAGAAACGGCTAAAAAAATGTTAGAAGTAACGGGAAGAACAAATGAGGGATGGTTAGAGGAAGAAGATATTGATAATTTTCCCTGTGAGGATTTACGCACCCTGGATCAACTGTGGTTAAAATATAGCAATGGACGCTTCAGTTTTTCAGTACAGAAAGAGATCTATCAAAGTTTGGGAGGAACCCGCAATTATGATAGTAAAATTTGGCAAGCATTTGGGGATGAAGTGGGTTGGCGTGTTTCTGGAAATTGGTTACATTATCAAGATCTTAAATTTGATCTAAGAAACCCAAAAGGACACCTCCCGTTTTTGTGGTGGGGTAGATGGTTATGGGGTGTGGGAAGTGGGGGTTGGAAAGGCGTTTCTACTCTAGCATCCAGACTTGTAGATTGTAAGCTTTAACGTTAGTCAATATTTACTGTTATATTAATTAACGCAGGGAGGTACAGGGTTGCAGATTAAATCCTGAATTATTATTAATTTCAATAGAACAAGAATAATCGATTTTACCCCTTTGGTTTCCTTGATTTCCTGAGATTTCATTTCCTTGACCCCCTAAACTTGCTTTTGCAATAATATTTCCTGAAACTTGGTTATTAATAATTTTAACCTGATTCATGCTATAGGTTTGATTATTCGTATCCGCCATCACGAAAATATCAGAATGGTTAATTTGATTATTTTCAATTATAGCATTATTAATATTTTGCACCTTATAAAGTCCAATATAAGCATTGCCTTTATTATTTTTTATTATAACATTATTAACGGTTGTTCCGCCACAGCATTCTTGAATTAAAATTCCTTCTCCATCCACGCTTAAATAGTTGGTTTCTCCGATGTGATGGCGATAAACTTGATAATGATTTCCTGTAATTAAAACATTCCACCCTGACCAGTCAATTCCTCGATTTTCTAAGGTGACTGCGCCTGTTGCTTCTCGCGTTCCTGTGGGGTCTGTCCACCATTTTTTATTAGGTTGATCTTGAATTTCGTTATCTTGAATCATTAACCCATCTCCTGAAGCATGAATAGCGACTCGCATCGTATGGTAAACCCAATTATCTCGAATGATAATTCCTTTGCGAAAAAGTCCAGGTTCTGTGGTGGGAGTTGCTGCTAATTGAAACCCCTCTTTTTTTCCACCTCGGTTAACAACAATTCCATAATGATTTCCATAGTGAAATGGTACTTTATCTCCTTCTTGATAGGTGATAATATTCTTTTTATCTTTGGAATGTAATCGATATCCGGGTTGTTCATAATTATCGGTAATATTATCATTAATTCGATTGTTGGCAATTAAAACATTTTGATAAGCGGTTACTTCAATGTTAGATGCAAAGCGATGACTATACCGTTGCCAAGGATGTTGAAATTCGAGATTAGGAACTTGTGGATCGGGTTTGGCGACGTTATTACTGCGAATTCCAAATATAATAATATTATTATTTTTACTGTTATCTAAATTGCCAACAAAGTTAATAGATGCTCGATTAATTTCGAGGTTAATAATCCCGATATTACTATCTTGATCTGGTGTGGTTGTTTGAATGCTTTTAAAGGAGGTTTCATTAGGAGTCCCGTTTCCTGAAAGTTGGGGTTTATATTGAGGAAAAACTAATTTTGCTGGCGGGTTATAATCCTTTGATTTTGCCGATCTAACCTGGGGTGTTTCTCCTCGCATTACCACACCTGATTTGAGTTTTATGCTATCATTAAAATTATAGGTTCCTGACGGAAAATAAACAACCCCTCCGCCATTTTTTGACGCAGCATCTCTGGCGGCATTAAACTGTTCTACTAAGTTAGAACCTGTAAAATCTTTAATATTATAAACACAATCCCATTTGATATTATTTGTCCAAGTTGGGGTAACTTCTCCCTGTCCATTATGACTATAAAAAGTTGCGATCGCATGATCCATTTCTCCACCCGTCGCACTTCCACAGGAGAAAACATTAGAAGATGAAACAGGTGTTGAATTTCTGGATAATAATAGAGTTGTAAAGGCATAACCCGCTACCGTGACTCCCATGACAATTAATGTTCCTAAAAAGAAGATTAGGAACTGTTTGACTTTTTGCTTTAAAGATGTTCTAGCCATAATTTTAAAGTTACTAATCTTTCTTTTTTCTGTTTCATCATCCAATTAACTTTGAACTAATGCTTCTATTTCTTCAATAGTAGTAGGTAAATCTTGAGTTAAAATTTCTGTTCCTGTTTCAGTGACTAACACATCATCTTCAATTCTAATTCCTCGCACATCCGCAAACTGTTCTAAACGTTCCCAATTGACTATCTTTTGATATTTTTCTTGATTTTTAGGATGATTGAAAATAGCGGGAACTTGATAAAATCCGGGTTCTATTGTCACTAACATTCCCGGTTTTAATGGACGATTTAACCGCAGAAAACACCAACCAAACCGTTCACTTCTGACTCGTCCGAGTTCATATCCTGCTAAATCTCCTAAATCTTCCATATCGTGAACATCTAAGCCTAATAAATGCCCAATTCCATGCGGGAAAAATAAGGCGTGAGCATCTTGGTTGACTAAATCCTCTGGATTTCCTTTTAATATTCCTAATTCTACTAACCCTTCTGTGATCACGGTGGCTGCTATTCGATGAATATCTTGATATTCTATACCGGGTTTCATAGCATTAATACATTGATCGTGAGCGTTTAAAACCACTTGATAAATATCTCGTTGAGTGGGAGAAAATGTTCCTGAAACGGGCCAAGTTCGGGTAATATCTGCTGCCCATCCCATCGGTGTTTCTGCACCCACATCGGCTAATAATAAATCTCCGGTTTGTAGAGAATGATGATAATGTTCATTGTGTAAAACTTCTCCATTTACCGTAACAATGCTATTATAGGAACAGGTCATATTATGACTGATAATAACGGCTTCCATTGCTGCTCTGACATGAGCTTCTAATTGAGACATTTTTGTTGCTTTCATCCCAGCTTGATGAGCTTCTATAGTGACTTTTGCGGCTTTTTTTAACTCGTTTAAAGCTTCTTTATCATGGGTTAAACGTAATGTAATAATAGCTTTTGTTAATTCTAAATCAATGCCTTCTGGTACTTTTGCTGAAGTTAACGAACGATTTAAAAGTTGACGTTGTTCTGTTGCAGTTATCGGGTTTTGTACAACAATTGTTGCAGCATTTTTGAGAAAGTTTGATAAATCGGTTAAGGGATAATTGGCATCTGCACCGATGAGTTCTGCTATTTGATTTCGTTGAGGCATTTCTCCATGCCAAAGGGCGCTTCCTTCTGGCGGATCATCCATAAATAATTCTAAGCGACCTTGATCTAAACGAATGGCTGCATTTTCTAAAGGAAACCCAGCAAAATATAGGAAATGACTACTGGCGCGAAAGGGATAAAGATTAGCTGGAAAATTGCGAGAATTAGCACAACCTGACCATAAAATTGCCGGAAAATCAATCAAATGGCTGAGTTTTTCCCGCCGTTGGCGAAGAATATCGATTAAGAATGGAGATATTTTGAATAACATAATCAAATTAAGGTTATCATAGGTTTAAGTTAATTTTAATCTAAAATTTGATAGAATATCTATAATTTTCTATTCTATTAATTTTAAACGATGGCATCTTTTCAACCTAACGCTCATCACTGTATCCAAGCTGTTGATTGGCCGATTTCTCAACTTCCGGGTCTGAGTTTAGACAATCAAAGCCGATTAAACAATTATGGCATCAAAACCACCCGCCAACTGTTAAAAAAAGGCAAAACTCAAGCGGATAAACTGTTGTTAGCCAATTTTCTCCAAATTAATATTAGAGATGTTAATAAATGGATGGCAATGGCAGACTTAGCAAGAATTCCCAGTGTGGGCTGTGAATATTGTGGACTCTTGCTACATTCGGGTGTTAGTTCAGTTAGCCATTTAGCTCAGTTACCTGTTCATCGTTTGCATCAACAAATCTTACGTTTTTATGTGGTTAATTTACAACGTCGAGATTTATGTCCGTCTGTTAATGTAGTTAAACAATGGGTGCAACAAGCTAAATGTTTATAGAATTTTTTACTCTTTTGCTAATACTCCATTGAGGAAAATATCCGCTAATCCTTCTGCCATTTCTTTCATAGCTTGGGGAGATGCGTTAGGTTCTAATAGCGTATTATAACTAAATCCAGCTATAGCAAACATTCCTAAAAAGACTTGAGCTACAATTTTAGGATTCATGGGACGATAAATCCCTTTTTGCATCGCTGTTTCAAAAAATGCTTCGGTAACATCGGTCATTTTTGCAATAATTTCTGATTGAATCCGATCCCGTAATTCAGGATGAAATTGAGCTTCTAAAAAGCAAATCCGCATCATATCAGCATTTTTTTGAAGATTAATCATGCGTCGATGCAACAGTTGAGCAACTGCTTTATAATTAGCCATTGAGCTTAATTCTGTTAATAAATCCGTTAAAATTTCAACCCATCCTTCTATGACGATGGCAATCAAAATCGTTTTTTTATTGGCAAAATGCCGAAACAATGTTCCTTCTGCAACCCCCGCAGCTTTGGCTAAATCACGAGTGGTTGTACTATCATATCCTTGATGGGCAAATAACCGTCGTGCAGCCTGTAAAATTTGTGTTTCTAATTCCGATGATGTGGAATGATTTAGATGTCCCATAACCTTCTCATCATACATGGCTCTAGTTTTAGATTACCATTCCTTCAGGAAGACTGATCCCGAACGATATAACTCTTCATAGTTTGACTTTCTGTTCAGGTGTTCATTAGATATCATAATACTTTAAAATAGATTGCGTAGCGATTGCTTCTGCTATTGTTGTTAAATTACATCGATAAAAATCTATGTCATTGGGTTATTTTTTGCGAGAGAAACGAACCTTTCTGGGACAAGGTTTGTTAGCTGTGGTTTTAAGCATTTGTTTATTAGGGGTGTTGGGCGTTCAAACCGTGTGGGCTGATGAAATTTCACCCTCAACCCATTCTATCCAACCTTATTTAAAACGAGTTGCGAGAGAAATTACCGAATTTACCCTCGATAATGGCATGAGATTTATTGTTTTAGAACGCCATCGAGCTCCGGTTGTTTCTTTTTTAATTTATGCTGATGTCGGTGGTGTGAATGAACCCGATGGACAAACAGGAGTCGCCCATTATTTAGAACATTTAGCCTTTAAAGGAACCCAAAAAATTGGCACAACTAATTATCAAGCTGAAAAACCGCTATTAGATCAGCAGGATCAAGTTTTTGAACAAATTAAACAAGCAAAAGCAGAAGGAAACACTGAGAAAGTTCAACAATTAATGGCTGAGTTAGAAAAATTAATCTCTGAAGCCGATCAATATGTGAAACAAAATGAGTTTGGTAGAATTGTAGAACAATCAGGTGGAGTGGGGATGAATGCGATGACATCTACTGATGCAACGTCTTATTTTTATAGCCTTCCTGCTAACAAATTAGAATTGTGGATGTCCTTAGAATCAGAACGCTTTTTAGAACCTGTTTTTAGAGAGTTTTATAAAGAAAAACAAGTGATTTTAGAAGAACGTCGCTTACGGACAGATAATTCCCCTGTTGGTCAAATGGTTGAGGCATTTTCAGCTACCGCTTTCAAAGTTCATCCCTACCGCCGTCCTGTAATTGGATATGTGGAAGACTTAGAAAATTTAACCCGTCAAAACGTTAAAGATTTTTTTGAAACTTACTATGTTCCTAATAATTTAACAGCCGTTATTGTGGGAAATGTTAATCCGAATGAAGTTAAACGTTTAGCAGAAATTTATTTTGGTCGTTACACCGCTAAACCTAAACCACCTCAATTGAATATTGTTGAACCCCCACAAACAGAACCCCGTGAAATTACATTAAAATTAAAAACTCAACCTTGGTATTTTGAAGGATATCCAGCCCCCGCTATCAATCACCCTGATGCTGTGATTTATAATATGATTTCTAGTCTCCTTAGTTATGGTCGCACTTCTCGTTTGTATAAATCCTTAGTGGAAGATCAAAAAATTGCCTTATCTGCACAAGGTTCAACTGGATATCCAGGGGATAAATACCCTAATTTAATGTTATTTTATGCCATGCCTGCACCGGGTCATACTGTTGATGAAGTCGCAACTTCATTGCGTCGTGAAATTGAACGTTTTAAAACCGAATTAGTTTCTGAAACGGAGTTAGAACGGGTCAAAACTCAAGCTAAAGCAGGTTTATTGAGATCCTTAGATTCTAATATGGGGATGGCATTTGCTTTAGCTGAATATGAGGTTAAAACCGGGTCTTGGGTTAACTTGTTTGAAGAGTTAGAAAAAATTGATGCTATTACTCCCCAGGATATTCAACGAGTGGCTCAAACCATGTTCCGTCCTGAAACTCGAACAATCGGACGCTTATTACCCGATGAATAAATCGGTCATTATTTAGGTTTTTTATCCTCATAAAATTTGTGATTAATTATGCTGAATGCTAAAGCTTTGAACTCAAAAAAATACAAGCTCTTTTCCGCAGGTTTACTCTTACTGACACTATTTGTGACGGTTTTTTTCCATATTCCTGCCATTGCTTCTACACCCAAACATTACACAGACTTAACCTTTCCGCCTTTACCAGAAATTCAACTTCCTGACTATGAACGTTATCAATTAGATAATGGAATTACGGTTTATTTAATTGAAGATCATGAACTTCCTTTAGTGGGAGGAACCGCTTTATTTCGGACTGGAGATCGATTTGAACCTGCTGATCAAGTGGGTTTAGCCAGTATCACCGCAGAAGTGATGCGAAATGGCGGAACAGTTCAATATCCTAGCGATCAATTTAATCAACTTTTGGAAGATAAAGCGGCTTTTATTGAAGCCGGAATTTATACAACATCGGGTCGCGTTGGGTTTGGAGGATTAAGCGAAGATTTACCCACCGTGTTTGGATTATTTACCGATTTAATTCGTAATCCTAGCTTTCCTCAAGCTCAATTAGATTTAGCTAAAACTCAAGTTAAAGGCGGAATTGCCCGTCGAAATGATGACCCTGAAGGGATTGCCGGAAGAGAGTTAGTTAAACTCATTTATGGCGAAGATAGTCCCTATGCAAGAGTTGTAGAATATTCCACTTTAGAGAATATTAATCGCGAAGATTTAGTTGATTTTTATCAAAAATATTTTCATCCTGAAACCATGATTTTGGGAATTGTTGGAGATTTTAATCTCCAAGAAATGAAGGCGTTAATCGCTGAAAAGTTAGAAGATTGGAAACCTACTCAAAAAGCAGTTATTCCTCCCCTTCCTAAAGTTTCTCAAGTGAATTCTGGAGGAATTTTTATGGTCGATCAACCTCAACTGACTCAAAGTTATGTGGAAATGGGTCATTTAGGAGGATTATTAAATGATCCGAATTATCCTGAATTAACGGTTATGGATGGCGTTTTAGGTGGGTTTGGTGGTCGATTATTTAATAATGTGCGATCGCGCCAAGGATTAGCTTATTCAGTGTATGGAAATTGGGGTGCAAGTTATGATTTTCCAGGGATTTTTAACGCAGGTGGACAAACTCGTTCTGAAACAACTGTTGCTTTTATTCAAGGAGTTAAAACGGAATTAGAACGTTTACAAAAAGAACCGATTAAACCGGAAGAATTAGCTTATGCAAAGGAATCAACGTTGAATTCTTTTATTTTCAATTTTGAAGATCCAGGTCAAACTCTGTGGCGTTTAATGCAGTACGAATATTATGGCTATCCCAAGGATTTTATCTTTGATTATCAACGTCAAGTCGAAGCCACAACGATTGAAGATGTTCAACGAGTTGCTCAACAATATCTCAAACCTGAAAATTTAGTGATTTTAGTGGTGGGAAATGAAAAGATGATTAATCCACCCTTAAGCAGTTTAGATGGACAATCAAAAATTACAACTATTGATGTGACGATTCCTGGGAGTTAATTCATCTTTGTAGGGGTGAGGTTTTCTCCCCCTGACACGGGGATTTGTGTCCCTGTTCATTAAAATTTGGGCAAATTTAATATAAATCCGGGTAATATATCCTCTCCTGATAAATCAGCAGGAAGTTCTATAATTTCTACCCTTTGATTGGGTCGATAAATTTCAACTTGTTGGTTTTGAGGATTAATTAACCAACCTAATTTTAAACCACTATTGAGATATTCCTGCATTTTTTCTTGTAACGCTTTGAGTCGATCTGTGCGCGATCGCAGTTCTATGACAAAATCAGGACAAAGCGGTGGGAAAGCTTCCTGTTCTTCTACGGTTAAAGTTGACCATTTTTCTAAACTCACCCAAGCTACATCCGGTGATCGATCTCCCCCTTGGGGTAAACGAAAAATGGTAGAAGAACTAAAGACAATTCCGGGTTGGGTTTGGCGGTTCCAAAGGGTTAAATCTGTAATTAAATCGGCTTCTCGATTTCCTCCAATTCCTCCAACGGGGGGCATAATTAAAAGTTCTCCTTGGGCACTTCGTTCTAATTTCCAATCTGGGTTTGCTTGGCAAAAATTAAAAAACTGCTCATCGCTTAATCCAACATTTTCTAAGCTTAAAATAATCGCTTCCATCCTAATTAATTTCCTCTTATTAACCCATAATCGACCCATCTAAAACAAAATCATAAACTGGGTTTCTGTCCGTTCATTAAAGAGGATGAAATTCAAGGTTTCTTTAATTCCATCCCCTCTAATAACCCTGTTTTTTAGATATCCAAATCTGTCAAATTTAAGCGCGGAGCATGGGTTTCAATAAACTCCCGACGAGGAGCGACGCGATCGCCCATTAACACCGTAAAAATCCGATCCGCTTCCGCCGCATCTTCAATTTCAACTTGTTTAATCATGCGAGTATCTGGGTTCATTGTTGTTGTCCAAAGTTGTTCGGGCATCATTTCCCCTAACCCTTTAAACCGTTGAATATTGTAGTTAGCATTGGCGGGTAAAGTTCCTAAATATTCTTGCAATTCTCGCTCATTATAACAATATTGATGGTTCCGTCCTCGTTCCACTTTGTACAAGGGAGGACAGGCAATATAAATATAGCCTTGATCCACTAATTCCCGTTGATACCGATAGAAAAAGGTCAGTAACAAAGTGCGGATATGGGCGCCATCAACGTCCGCGTCTGTATTATGACAACAAAGTCCTCCGGTTCCACAAACAAAGTTTTCATCCCCCTCAACCGAGAAATCATAAACATAGTCTCCGACTAATTCAATTTCCTCGGCAGCAATGACTTTTAATCCCATTAAATCTTCACTAATGGGTAAATAATCCATCGGTTTCTGCATCGGAAGTTGGAGATAGGTATTGAGTTTTTCTGCCCCTAGATGACGTTGCCAAATTAACCGACAACTTTCTAATTGTTGTTTGCCACAAAGGGTAAGGGTGTAATAAGGATGACGGGTTTGGATGGAAGTTGTTTCATGACATTGAGGTTGATGTTCACTGGTACTAACAATTAACCCCAATTGTCCGAATAAATACAGTAATCCTTCTTTTAAAGAATGGGAATTGGTTGTCCAAGAAATATTCGCCCCACTGGTCGTACCATCCCCTAAGAAATACCCCTCTAAAAAGGCAAGCTGTAAAGGTTCAGTGACAGAGAAAACCAGATCGGGAATAGATTTTTTATGGGGTTTTTTCCCTAATCCCCACGCTTGTAAAAGTCGGGCAGCCATCACACTATTAAAATAGAGTTTAATGCCTTGACTTTCGGGATCATCATAACGACGTGGCGTTTCCCCAAAAACCGCTTGAATTGCCGTGATTAATTCAGGGATAAACCGTTCATCTTTTGTGCCTAAATTCAGACTAACTTGATGTTTAGATAAGGTTCCTTCTGCCACATACCAACCCAAAAACCACATCAATTCTGATGTAATGGGTAAATAACGATCAAAGGCTTTATTCTGGTGCGCTTGAGGAACAATTTTCAGGTTATCCCCCAACTGAATTAACTCACTGGGTGTGAAATATTCAAAGGGTTTGTAATTACTAACTTCGCGCCAACGAGCATTTTTACTACTGTCATCTTGAGTTAGGAGTTGATCAATTTTAGAAGGGAGGGTTTGGTAAACAACATTTTCATTGCCTCCAATAGCTTCTAAATAATCTAAGAAGTTAGACAAAATCGGTCGATTAATCCCCCGTTCCCAATGACTAATAGTAATCGCTTGTTTGACTCCAATGGCATTCGCTAATTGCTGTTGAGTGATTCCTAATGATTGACGTTGAGCAATTAACTCTTGCCATGCGTTAGCCTCTAATTCCACCCGTGCTTCACTTAATAATTCGGGTTTTTCAACTTTCGCTAAAATCCGGCGACTGGCAATTTTACGAACATGTTCTCCTTGCAAATACAAGGATTGAGTTACACCCGCTTCATAGAAAGTACGGAGTAAATCAATACAGGTTTGGGGTTCTGTAGAACGCGGTAAACGACGGCTGGCTACTAACCAATCTCCAGGTTTAACTTCATTGCCTTTTTTGAGTTTTACTTCCCCATTTTCATACACAAAAACACTATGGGAAGATGTCACTTTAATTTGACGATTATAGCGAGTTTTCAGTTGATACATGGGTTCTTCATGTCCATGACGAATCACTGCTTTAATCGGACGGAAACGAGTGGCATGAGTAACCGGATCAAAAGCAATCACTTGATAACGTTCTGGGGTGCGTTTTCCGGCAATACATTCATCAATAAATGTGCCAATTTCTACGAATTCTGTTTTGCCACTCTCCTCCATCACCAGCGTTGATTCGTCTCCCGCAACGCTCATAATGATGATTTTATGATAGCGCAATTGAGAGGCATCGAATTCTTCTCCTTTAATGCCTAATCCTAATGCGGTAATTAAGGATTGAATTTCGGTGTTTTTGTAGATTTTGGCATCATCGGTTTTCTCAATATTGAGGATTTTTCCCCGTAACGGAAGAATGGCTTGGGTGCGGCGATCGCGTCCTTGTTTGGCACTATTATGTACAAAAATTCCCGCCGATAACGCAAAGTTATGACTCTGGGGAACTTCAATATCATAGACATCTTGCCGTTCTTCTAACCATTCAATAGAAACGACCCGATGGTTATAGTTCCGAATTGCCATTCGGGTTGCGACTTCATCTCCTTCAAAATAGCGATCGCAAAACGTTTTAAAGGTCAATATACTGTTATCTTTTTGACGTTTGCGATAGTTTTCGTACTTGTCAACGTCCATATACCCATAATGGGAATAGACTTTATAAAGTGCAGCCAGCGTTTTGTCATAATAGGTTTTATCTAACGCTTTACGCCGTTTTTTCCGAAACTCTCTTGTCCATTGTTCCTTGGTTTTTTCCCGCCGCCAATCTAACAGTTCTTCATCTTCCCATTGTTTTTTCGCAGCTTCAGAATAAGCTTGTCGAAGTTCGGGATTATCTGCAAAATATTGTCGCACTCGTTCTGCTTGTTTCAGGCGGTTTTCTTCATGACTCCAATATTCTTGTTGCGCCTGATATAACATTTCATTATTCTCTTGGCGATACTCTTCATTACTTTCATAAAATTCTCGCCATTTCTCAGCCATATAAGCTTTATATTGCTCATCTTCCCATTGTGCTTTAGCCTGTTCTGATAGGATTTGTCGAGTTTCAGGCTGCATCATTCGTTTGCTCATAAATTCGCGGAACTCTTCACTTTGATGCACCTGGCGACTTTTCTCAATCACATCAGGACGATGTAAGGTTTTTTGCAAATGAGCACGATGTAAGGCGAAATGTTCCTCCGCCGGTAAGCGTTGAATATTGGTGGGATTATTGTTGCGTTTATTAAAATCAACATGATGACGATGATTACCAGCAGAGGATGGATAAACGCCTTGTTTTAAGTTATAAAAATCCGCTAATAAATGGGTATAAATCCATTTATCATAACCGGGGTTCCACACCATTTCATAACCATTTAATCCCCCATCTACCCCTTTCTGAGAAATTTTGCGATGAAAGGGCATTAAAGAATCTTCTGGGGTTAATTTTGCTGCTGCTTTATAACTACCGTCCCTTAACATAAAGGGGTGATCGGGAGTACAAATTAACGTTTCTCCATTATCCAAAGTTAACTTCACAACTTGGGCATCTTTTTTGGTCAGTCGTGCATTAATAATGCGTTGAATGGCAATATTGCCGCTGGGACTAATGGTGTAACAAAAATGTTCTTTCCCTTCAGCTTGTTCATCGACAATCTCTTTGATAGTTTTTTCTGAACCATCAGCAAGAGATATATAAGTAAAACTAATCCAACAGCCCCCGGCGCTGTCGCCTTCAACTAAGAAAATCTCCGATTCATGGGGATCTCGGCTGCTACAGTCCGCTAATTTACCGGGTAAAGGAGAGGATTCTAAGACCGATTTTCGACGCACTAAATCCCGTGCTCGTCGAGCGGCTTCTGCGGCTTTAAAGGCTTGAATCGCTTTCTCAATGACTGAATCCGCAATCCCTGGATTAAATTCTAAATATTCGGTTAAGGTTTCCCCAACTAATGAGTCAACAATCCCGCGAACTTCTGTATTTCCCAGTTTGGTTTTTGTTTGTCCTTCAAATTCTGGGTCAGGTACTTTTACAGAAATAACAGCCGTTAAGCCTTCCCGAATATTTTCTCCCCCTAAATTGGCATCTCCTTCTTTAAGTTTATTGCGTTTACGGGCGATCGCATTTAAGGTTCGAGTTAAAACGGTTTTTAACCCTTCTAAATGAGTGCCTCCATCAACGGTTCTAATATTATTAGCAAAGCCTAAAATGGTATCGCTATAAGCATCGGTACACCACTGCAACGCCACTTCAATTTGAACGTTATTGCGTTCTCCAAACACATAAATAATATCTTCATGGAGCGGTTGTTTATCGTTGTTCATGTAGGCAATATACTCTCGAATTCCCCCTTCATAACAATAGGTTTCCACTCTAGGGGTATCGCGTTTTAACAACTCTAAACGGTTATCGCTGAGAGTAATTTTAACTCCCGCATTCAAATAGGCTAATTCCCGTAAACGAGACGCAATGGTATCATAATCAAACTCAATTCCCGTCGTAAAAATTAAAGTATCGGGTAAGAAGCAAACCGATGTTCCGGTTCGGGTTTCTTTGATGGATTTTGAAGTCAGTTCCGTGGCGGGAGTTCCCCGTTCATACCGTTGACGATATTGTTTTTTATCTCGATAAACGGTAACTTCCACCCATTCGGATAAAGCGTTAACCACGGAAACCCCCACACCATGCAAACCCCCGGACACTTTATAGCCGCCTCCGCCAAATTTTCCCCCGGCGTGGAGAACGGTTAACACGGTTTCTAAAGCAGACTTTCCAGTTTTAGAATGGGTATCGACGGGGATACCGCGACCATCATCGGTGACGGTGACAGAACCATCGGGGTTAAAATCAATTTCGATGTGGGTGCAATAGCCAGCCAGCGCCTCATCGATCGAATTGTCTACAACCTCGTATACTAAATGGTGGAGCCCCCTCGGCCCGGTAGAACCAATGTACATTCCGGGGCGTTTGCGAACGGCCTCCAAACCTTCGAGAACTTGAATTTGTTCGGCGCTGTAATTGCTGGTCATTTGATCACGACTCCAGTATTGATGATGTAAAAACGTCCCATTTAGCGTTTTTACAGTAAAATGACAAAACTTTCAAAAATTGTAGCACAAATAGGTTATAGACGATTTTAGGGCATTCTCGAAAGAAATTTTTTAGGGGATGCAACCCCATAATTCGAGGAGTCGGAATTGATTGCAGAGGAGGAAAGTTGACGATTTCTACAATATCACAGCTACCCCGGTTAATTGTAATTTGTGGTGCGACGGCGACGGGGAAATCTGGGTTGGCGATTGAGTTAGCGGAACGTTTAGGGTCTGTGATTTTAAGTGCAGATTCTCGGTTGGTATATCGAGAGTTTGATATTGGGACAGCGAAACCGACCCCGGAAGACCGTCAGCGTGTTCCCCATTATTTGATTGATATTTGTCAACCAACCGAGACTTTAACGGTCGCCGATTATCAAGATCAAGCCCAACAATTGATTAACAATGCTTTGGGTTCTGCACCGTTATTGTTAGTGGGTGGAACCGGGTTATATATTAAATCCATTGTGCGAGGGATGAAAATTCCGAGGGTTGCGCCTCACCCGGAATTGCGATCGCAAATTGAGGCATTAGGTCAATTTCAATGTTATCAACTCTTAAAACAAATTGACCCCATCGCAGCAGAAAAAATTCATGCTAATGATCAAGTTAGAACTTTACGCGCTTTAGAAGTTTATTATATCACAGGTCGTCCGATTTCTGAACAACAAGGAGAAAATCCCCCTGATTATCCGATTTTACAAATTGGTTTAAATTGTGAACCCGAAGTTTTAACCCATCGAATTCAACGGCGAACGGAAGAGATGATTGAAAAAGGATTCGTGCAAGAAGTTGAGCAGTTATGTCAGAAATATGGAACGGAATTATCGTTATTACAAACTTTAGGATATCAGGAAATCAAACAATATTTAGCGGGGGATATTGCTTTAGACATAGCCAAGGAATTAACCGTATTGCATACCCGACAATTTGCTAAACGTCAAAGAACTTGGTTTCGGGCAGTTTCTGAAATTCAATGGTTTGATGTAGAGAATCCTCACTTATTAGATGAGGTTTTCTCTTGTATCAATTTCTGGAATTACCGTTAGCGTCAGCGAGACTTGATGCAACAATTAAGAACGGAAACTAGAACTAGAACAAATAATTATCATTCATTGTCATGCTCAACGAAGTGAAGCATCTCTGTAGGGAACTCAAAGATAGTAGAGATTTTTCGCTTTGCTCAGAATGACAGGTGAAGGCGTTGTTGAGTTAACTTCATACTAATAATTAAAATCTCGATAAAAACCCGGTTTCTCACCTGTGCAATTAACATTCGGAAACCCAGTTTAGCGATTAAGTCAGGAAAGATTTATAATACCAGAGATCAAAATAAAAATTAGTCAGTAGAGGTGTACGCCATTGGATATGGTAACGGTTTGGATAGGAAATTTAGCATGGGGAGTAGGTTCTATCATAGGCGCGGAACTAATACGAGATATTTACCATACTCTGGCTCATGTTTTTTCGCCCTTATATCGCCTGCATAATTGGCATCATCGGGTATTTCGTCCCGACTTAACCCCAGTCAGTGAAAAAATTTATCGCCAAGCCCATTGGTATAATGATGTTCCTGAAGCCAGCGTCATGTTAAGCTTTACGTTAATTTTACTGGCGATCGCTCATATTTACACCCCCGAACAACAAGGATTTGCCCTTCTCGGTTGTATTTATACCCTCGGTTTTCTATTATCAGCAATTGCACGGGGAATGGGAATTCCCAATATGGATAAACTCACCGATTTAACCCATGTTCCGGGTGAATTTTCCAGTCCTCCTACCCCTTGGATGGTGAATCGAACTTATCATTGGCGGCATCATTTTGATAATCAAAATGCTTATTTTTGTGGAACCTTTACCCTATTAGATAAAATCATGGGAACGGCACTTTCATTAAAAGGAAAAACCGTTGCAGTCACCGGAGCATCAGGAACCCTCGGACAAGCATTGCTATTACAATTACACTTAAAAGGGGCAAAAATTTTAGCCTTAACCTCCGGTGAACAAACCCTAAATTTAACGGTTGACGAAGAAACAATTCCAGTTAAAACGGTGACTTGGCAAGTCGGACAAGAACAACAATTAGCCGAGTTATTCCAAAAAGTTGATATCTTAATCTTAAATCACGGAATTAATGTTCACGGTCTGAGAACCGAAGCCGCCATTTCTCAATCCTATGAAGTCAATACCTTTTCCTGTTGGCGACTGTTAGAATTATTCCTGACAACGGTTCGCACCAACGCCGATATCGCCAAAAAAGAAGTTTGGGTCAATACCTCAGAAGCCGAAGTCGGGCCAGCCTTAAGTCCGCTTTATGAACTGAGTAAACGCACATTAGGCGATTTAATTACCCTGCGGCGTTTAGATGCACCCTGTGTGATTCGGAAATTAATTTTAGGGCCGTTTAAGAGCAATTTAAACCCCATTGGAGTCATGTCTGCCGACTGGGTAGCTCAACAAATTATTAAACTTGCCCAAGCGGATATCCGCGATATAATTGTGACTATCAATCCTCTGACATTTCTTGCCTTTCCTATTAAAGAATTCTGGGTCTCTACTTACTTCAAACTGTTCAGTCGAAAACCTACTGAAAGAGCAGCTACTGTTCTCAATCGCAATTAAAAGCTTTGGAGTGCAGTGGTGCATCGTGAACTAGAGGTTGATTCTCAAAATTAGGAGATGTTTTTGCTGACCCCTCCTAATTTTCCATACTTAATTCCTCCTCTTTAATTGCAGAACTTTCCATGTACACTCCAATGAATAAGAGTTTGAGACTCTTCCAAAAGGTGAATATTTTTCGAGGTAAAAACTCTAAAACTAAGCTAATTTCAATCGGAATCCTAGCCGTTAATCTTCCCCTAATTGGTTACACATTTTATTTAATCTTGCATCCTAAACTTCCATTGGAAGGAGAAATTTTTATCATTATTTTATTGACAACCCTCTTAGGTTGTTTGATCCTATATCAACAGATTAAGCAGATTGAACAGTCTATTATTAAGGCAACAAAAGCTTTAAATTCTTATTGTGAAACCGGAGAAATTTTTGAGCGAGGTGTGAGTTCTTATTCTGAAATTGACAACTTGTTTAAAGCCATTGAATATAGCATTTTAAAAAATGCAGAAAAAATTGTAGATCTTGAAACGATCATGACTTCTCGACAAGAAGAATTTTGTCAGATTTACGTGGAACGAGAAATTGCAGAAAATCATCTTCGTCAATGTCTAGGGATTGCATCCCGTCACCATTTACCCCTTTGTATTGCTTGTGTTAGTATTGAGGGAATTGATTCCTTAGAAAATTCAGATTTTTTAACGAATTCCCCCCCTAAAATAACAGCTATAATTCAGAGATTACAACAGCTTTTACGTGAAAGTGATTGGGTTGTTCAGTGGGGAGATCAGGAATTTTTATTAGCCATCTTTTCAGAATTACCTGGAACCAAACTAGCACTCAGTCGCATTTTAACTCATCTGTTCTCCTCGGAAGAATCCCCTGATAACCCTTCTCAATATTCCATCTCTATTGGATATACAATGGCTCAACCTAATGAACACTATCGAGCCTGTCTTGAACGCATCAACCAAGCCTTAGAAAAAGCAAAAACCTCAGCAGAACATTGTGTTTATCTTTAAAAAAGGTTGACAGTTGACCGACCTGTTGGCAATTGACACTCAACTGTCAACAGCGTCTTCTAGCTTTTTACTTCTGTCATTTCAATCACACGACCATCTAAATCTTTAACTAAAAAATTTAAGGGTTTTTCATTGCGAATTTTGTGTTTTACCCCTCTTAATTGTACTCGCATTAAAATTTGTTCTAAACAATCTCGATCAAAACAAACATGACGGTCTTGATCTTTAGACCCATAACTCGCTCCTCCAATAATATGTAATTGGGTGTTTTTCATCAGTTGATACCATAACCCCTCAGTTCCTTGCATTTTAGCGGGAGCCGCACTACTAACAGGAGTCGAAAGATAAAGCGGATCAATTCCAGTTGCGCCTAACGTTTGTTCATAGTTATAGTAATAATGCAAAGGAACATCAGCCACCGAGAGACCTAATAAACCTTCATAAAAATCTCTAGCTACATTCAAATCTGAAACCATAACAGTATAAACTTTCGGAGCGCTGGTTAAAAACATCCACATCGCAACCGCATAAGCCGCCAACAGCATCACCATGACTCCCTGAGTGGAAAACAAAGTGTCAAATAGTGGGATTTCTAGGAACAACGCACTTAACGGTAAAGAATGAAAACAAAAATTGATTAAATTAACGGTGATTAGCATAAATAAATTCAGACGTAGAAAACCAATTATAGCCACCCTGACAAAAGCTCAGAGCAGCAGCTAGTGATTATGTTAACAAAAAGTTTAGACAACTCTCTCAAGTCCAGACAGGTAGCCGAACAATGACAAATCTGATCCATGTGTTTGTATATGGTACCCTTAAACCTGGGGAATGCAATTATCAACGCTATTGTCACGGACGGGTTATTACCCAGCGTCCTGCTTTTGCTCAAGGAAAACTTTATGCTCTGTCTTTAGGGTATCCTGGGATGGTCGCCGGGAAAGGGATTGTCCAAGGGGTGATTTTATCCTTTAGCGACCCTAATATTTTTTTAGACTTAGATCAATTAGAAGATTATCAACCTCACCGTCCACCGAAAGAAAATGAATATCAGCGACAAAAAATTCCGGTCTTTGATTTGAATCATCAACCTTTGGGTTTAGTTTGGGCTTACTTGATGGATATTCAAAAAGTTCAGTTCTACTCAGGGGTTTTAATTCCTAATGGCTGTTGGAAACCGGGAGATTAATCATTAAAAAAGCTTTAGGGGTTGGAAAACCATACCCCTATAAGAGAATATATCCCTTTAATTGATAGGTGTTGAAACCGCAGCTTTCGGAATGGGAATAATGGGTTGATCTACACTAATACTAACTGCATTTGGATTAATAATGGGAATCAAGGGTTCATTTAAGGCAATTTGTAGAGGTTCAGAATGGTTGATCTTTTCAGATTGAGCTATTCTGGGAACTCGCCCAAAATCATCGGAAATTGTAGCTGAAACCATCATCACCAAAACAGCAGCAATGGCTGTTCCTCCCCAAGCCACCATCACACGAGTTCTTTGATTTAAGTGTTGGAAAATATGGGTCGCGAGTTGTTTGACCGAGGAATGGGAGGCGGGAACGGGTGCAGTTTGTAAGCGAGAACGCAGTTGAATCAGTTGTAGATAGATTTCTTTAATTTTAGGATCAGTATCCAGCCAATTTTGAACTTGACGGCGTTCTGAAACCGTCGCTTCTCCATCGAGATAGGCACTCAATAATTGAAATTGTTGAGGGTCAAGTAGATGCCCCTGGATGGTTGAATCGGTTTGTGGTTCTGCTTCAAAATTGTGCTTCATCGGAACACCCCCATTCACCAAATATGGAATTTAACATGAAATTTAGACAGATTGGATTGAGCTTAATCTTGGGGGGAAACTCTCAAAAATTGGGGTTAAAGTTTATATCACTATTATATTGCTATTCGGGAGAATTGCAACTTTTTATCCCCAATTTTTTAAGGATTCAGATAAACTTGTAAATCGGTTTGTAATCGTTGACGCGCTCTGGCAATTCTTGATTTAACAGTTCCCAGGGAAACTCCTGTAATTTCAGCAATTTCTTCATAGGCTAATCCTTCAATTTCTCGCAAAACAATGGTTGTACGGAAAACTTCTGGTAAATCAGCAATTGCATCTCGAAGATGGCTATAAAATTCACGAGTTACCATATCTTCATCCGGGCCAGGACTATCGGAGGCAATTTCCCAGTCCATTTCCCCATCTTCAATATTGCGTGGTGCATCTAAAGAAAGAGGGGGTTTAACTCGTTTGCGCTTGCGAAGTTCATCGTAAAATAAATTAGTCGCAATTCGACTTAACCATCCCCGAAATTTGGCGGGCTCTTGCAAACGTTTCAGATTACGATAGACTCGAATCCAGATTTCTTGAGCTAAGTCGGCTCGATCTTGCCAATCGGGTGCTAAGTGATAGAGAATTTTATCAACATGGGATTGATAACGACGCAGTAGTTCTGTAAACGCCGCACGGTCAGGACAAATTCCCTGTTGACAACGCAAGACCAAATCAGAATTTGAAAGTTGTTCCAGGGGGATTTGCTCTAGGGGGATAGAGACTTCAGTCGCAGACCAAGTGATAGGAATAGATTGGCTCATGGGTGGAACTCGGTTGATGAAAAATTCCGTTAGTAATGACGTCACCCGAATTGCTTAGGTTCCTGGGTTTAAACTCCTCAAGAGTTATGATACCGAGGTTGACACTCCCCCGTCAAGCTTGCGCGCTCGACGGGGGATTCTTGTTTCATAGAAGAATGCTTTTCAGTGCAAGCACTAACGAGTCTTACATCCTCTCCACAAGCTTGCATTTCCGTATGTCCTACGG
>NZ_JBJUDF010000248.1:0-20717 GCF_046067725.1 Planktothrix sp. | reverse complement strand
GAAATATTCGGGAAGAGGGTATAAGAATCCTGTCAACAAATACCGTAGGGCATACGGAAATTCAAGCTTGTGGAGAGGATGTAAGACTAATTAGTGCTTGCATTAAAAAGCATTCTTCTATGAAACAAGAATCCCCCGTCAAGCTACGCTGTGACGGGGGAGTGTCAAGTTTTCATCTCGTACCAATGGGGTAGAGAGGAACGCTGATCTGTTAGATAATCTATAACAAGAAACGCAATCCTGTTGTAGCGTAAAAACATCATGATCACAGTCTTGACTCGTCGATCGCGTGTCTTGATAAAGGGTACTTCCGACTGGAAACCACCCTAATTTTAGACGATGATCATTGAGTGGCAACAGAGGCGTGAGGAACAATAATGCAAAATGCTGTGGCAAAACACTATCTGTGGGCTGTAGGTGAAGAGCTCGAAGCGTTGCCTTCGGAAACGCTGATCGCAGATCGCTACCTCCTCAAAAGCAGCAAAATTGTGGTTGATACTCGACCCGAATTGCTGCCGGAAATTCCCAGCGAGATTTCCGATCAAATTGCTCCCTATCTCAAATTATTTTCCTATCGGTTGCACATTCCGCAGGTCTATGGAATTGTCTATCCAACAAAAGGGGTCAAAAATAAATCCATCCTTCTGTTAGAAAAAGGGCCAATTGCGCCGCATGGGGAAACCTTAATGCCAACCTTAACCGCCCTATGGCCCGATGCAAGTGCCATGCGCCAACTCAATTGGCTCTGGCAGATGGCTCAACTTTGGCAACCCTTGAGCCGTCAAGCGGTGGCTTCAAGTTTGCTGGATGCAGATTTGCTACGGGTACAAGGCCCGTTTGTCCGACTCTTACAATTAAGTTTAGATCTACATAATCTTTCTCTAACGCAGTTGGGCTATTTTTGGCAACAGTGGGTTCCAAGTGCACATCCTCGGATTCAAAAATTTCTCCAACAACTCACCCATCAGATCGTGAACGGAGAGTTACGCACTTCAACGCAACTGATCCAGCAATTGGATCAAGCCCTCTCGATTTGTGGACGAGCTTATCATCGAGAAATTGAAATTGTCACGGGAACGGATTCCGGGCCGACTCGTTCCCATAATGAAGATGCTTGCTATCCCCAAGGAAAAGCACCGATTCGAGTGGCCCTCACAGAACCTGCCTTGGCTTTGGTTTGTGATGGTATCGGCGGACAATATGGCGGAGAAGTGGCATCTTCTATGGCCATTGATGTTTTACGTCAGCAGGTGGAACAAATGCCCCTGCATCAAGCTAATTGGGATCCCTTATCATTAGTTCCAAAATTAAAACGAGCCACTTGCATTGCCAATGACGTGATTTGTCAACGCAATGATCATGAAAACCGCCAAGGTCGAGAACGCATGGGAACAACCTTGGTGATGGCTTTAGCTCATGTTCATGAAATTTATTTAACTCATTTAGGAGATAGTCGCGCCTATTGGATTGGTTCGAGTGGCTGTCATCAAGTGACGGTGGATGATGATGTCGCCTCTCGACAGGTACGTTTAGGCTGTGCTCTGTATCGCGATGCTCTGCAACAAGGAGCTTCTGGAGCACTGATTCAAGCGTTAGGCATTACATCTTCAGTAACGCTACATCCTACAGTACAACGTTTTCCCATCGATGAAGATTGTGTCTTTTTATTATGTTCTGATGGCTTAAGTGATCGCGATCGGGTTGAACAATATTGGGAAACGGAAATTTTACCTGTCCTGCATCGAGAAGCAGATTTAGCAACCATTCGCGATCGCTTAATTGAAATTGCGAATACTCAAAATGGTCATGATAACGTCACGGTTGCCTTGTTATTCATTGAAATTTTTCCCAAGGATGATAGTGACTCTCTCAAGGAAGTGTCTGTACCTCCTGTGATTCCCTTCAATGATGGATCGGGGGATGATTCTACAGAAACCAGCAATGCAGATGATTCATCCATGGAAACGGAAATTGCTCGTCGCGCTCGTCCGACATCAGCACCAGTGTTTAGGGTTGGGTTGCTGTTGTTGGGAATTGCAATTTTACTCGGTATTTTAGCAGCGTTGCTCTATGGCTTGGGTTTATTCAATTCCAATCACCCGGAAGCACAAGCACCCACCCCTGCTACCCCTAGCCCGACTGTGAGTCCTGCTGTGACTCCAACACAGCTTCCTTCACCTTCCCCGATCAATAGCTTGAAATTACAATCTTTTATTCAATTGGGAACGTCGGCTTCTAATTCTACGCCGATTATTCTCCTCAAGGAATTTGGGAAATCAACAGTCCAAGGAATGGTACCACCGGGTACAGTATTCCAAGTTCAGCAAAAACAGTCTACCCCTGAACTGGGAACCTGGATAGAAGCCAAAATTTGTTCGCTTCCAACTCTGGCGGAGGAACAACCTCTGAATCAAAGTCCCTCTGAGGTTGATTCTGGGGGTTTACCCTCTAATTCTTCAAACTTTGCTCCAACAACCCCCCTACCCCTAAAAGTCGGAGATGTCGGTTGGTTACAGCAAGAAGAGGTTAATCGCTCTTTGATTCCTGACTTTACCCCAAATGTGACACAAAAAGCACAGTGTAAAGCAAAGCCCCTTAATGATAACTGATAACTGATTATGTCAAGTGAACCCAAATTTATATTAGATTTAGTAACGGCTTTAGGGTCAGCAACCGTTGGGGGATTTGTCGCCAATCGTTTGCGTCAACCTGTTTTACTCGGCTATTTATTAAGCGGTTTAATTATTGGCCCCTTTGGTTTTAAATTAATTAAAGATGTCGATCAAATCCAATCTTTAGCCGAAGTGGGTGTGGCTTTTTTGCTATTCGCTCTAGGGGTAGAATTTTCAATTACCGAACTCAAACGAGTCAAAGATATTGCAATTAAAGGAAGTTTATTACAAATCGGGATAACGACGGGTTTAATTGCTTTAATTTCCCTAATATTAGGATGGTCAAGAACACCCATAGAAGGAATATTTATTGGGTTTTTATTATCTTTATCCTCTACGGCGGTTGTTCTGAAAACTTTAACTGAACGAGGAGAAACTAATACCACTCACGGTCAAGTTATGTTAGGGATTTTAATTGCTCAAGACTTGGCATTAGGCTTAATGTTAGCGATTCTACCCGCATTAAGTGAACCCGGATCGGGATTAGGAATGGCACTCTTACAAGCAGGATTAAAAGGAGTTATTTTTATTGCCTTTGCTATCGGTGCAGGGGTTTGGTTAGTGCCTCCATTAATGAAAACTATTGCGGCTACAGAAAGTTCTGAGTTGTTTTTATTAGGGGTGATTGCTTTATGTTTGGGGGTTGCCTTACTCACCGATGCTTTAGGCTTATCCATTGAAATGGGAGCCTTTATTGCTGGGTTAATGATTGCAGAAATTGACTATTCTGATCAAGCATTAGCTAAAGTTTTACCCTTACGAGATACCTTTGCCAGCTTATTTTTTGTCTCCATTGGAATGCTGATTGAACCTTTAGTAATTTTCAATAATTTAGGGGTGATTTTAGGTTTAGTTTTAATGGTAATGTTAGGAAAAGCCTTAGTTGTTGCTCCTGTTGTTTTGGGTTTTGGCTATTCTTTTAAAACGGCTGTTATTGCCAGTTTAGGATTAAATCAAATCGGAGAATTTTCATTTGTTTTAGCTCAAGAAGGCTTTGATTTAGGAATCTTAGGTGAGAACAAATATTTTTTAGTAATTGGCACTACTGCCATTACATTAGTTTTAACTCCTGTATTATTAAAAATGGCGCCTCGGTTCGCTGATCAAATTGTTACCTTACCCCGAATTGGTGATTATTTAAAGAAATTTAGAGATGTTAAAGCGATCGCCCTTCCCGAAACTTTACAAAATCATGTCGTCGTTGCTGGCTATGGACGGGTCGGACAAGTATTAGTTAATATGCTGAGAAATCAAGGACAAACCGTATTAGTCATTGAAAATAGTGAGGCTGCTATTCAACGATTAAGACAGCAAAAAATCTCCTATATTTTCGGCGATGCTGATTCAGATTTAGTCTTAGAAAAAGTTCATTTAGAACGAGCTTTAGCATTAGCGATCACCCTTCCAGATCCAGCCAGTACCCGAATGTTATTACAACGAGCATTATCCCTCGCTCCAGGTTTAAAAATTGTGGTGCGCGCCCATGAAAATATGGAAGTCGAAGTTTTAAATCAATTAGGCGCGTGGGAAGTGGTACAACCCGAATTTGAAGCGGCGTTAGAAATTGGGGCAAATGTATTAGGAATATTAGGGAAAGATACTGATATTATTCAATCAGTGATTCGGTCAATTCGTGCTGGACGATATCGTAGCGTTATTCCTGAAAAAATCACGAATTTAGAATTAAGAGCATTACAAGAAGCAACCGAAAATTTAAGCACCCATTGGATCGGAATTCACCCGGATTCTCCCTTAGTCGGATTAACCTTAGCTAAGGCTAATATTCGTCACCTCACCGGGGTAACAATTATGGAAATTGAACGGGAAAACCAAAAGTTAAATTACCCCACGCCCAATACTCAATTTCAAGCGAATGATCGAGTTTTAGCCGTTGGTTCAAAAGATGAAATTGATCTGTTTAAAACCTTAATGGATCAAGAATCTTGGTTAACCCAAGAAGGGATTCGTTGGGTTCCTTTAGATGAAACCTCCCCTTTAATAGATTTATCTTTAACTCCTGAAGAATTAGCCGATAATTTCACAGGAATTATTGCCATTAGACGACAAGGAAATCTTTATAAATGGGTGAATAAATCTTTCAAGTTAAAAGCCGGAGATGTGTTATTATTAAAAACTTCCTTAGAAGAGGTAGAAAAATTAATGCAAGAACGCCCTATCAGTAAGGTTTAAGAGGTTCTACAAAGCCACCTGAATCCAAGGCAGAAGCCCTGGAACCAGAGTTAGGCGGCTTTTCCTGGGTAGATGGTGCGTTCCCCTTTAGGAATCGAAATCCAACCTAATTCTTGTAAACGATTCGTTAAATTAGAAATACTCACCCCCAACTCATCTTTAATTTTATAGAGGTGTCGCCATTGTGTTAAATCTCGTCCTTGACGTTTTTCTTCTAACACATGGCGAGGCATTAATAAACAACTGGCAAAATATTGAGCTTGCCATTCAATGGAAGCCTTATGAGATTCTTCAGTCGCTCCTCGACAAACAAAAGGTTCATCGAATCGATTGTCTGAAGATTTTAACGCCCCTGACTCCAATTGATCATGATTAATATGAAGTACCCAATGACCGATTTCATGGGCAATGGTAGACTCAATAAATCCCTTGGGTTTTTCTTGAATTTCCTCGTTAATTTCGATGAGTCGTTCCGTTGGCAAAATTCGAGCCGCGATCGCCCCCTGTTCATCGGGGGGAATGCAATCCCAAACCACTCCTAAATCGAGGAAATCTGCCACCAAAGAAGCCTCAAACGGCCACTCTGGGGAAAAATTAGGGGTGGTTTGCATCTGCCGCAAGATCTCCAACGCCCGACGCTCAATCGACTCTCGACGATAAAAGCGATACGGCTTTAGGACACTCACTTATTCAACCTCCCGCACAGCCTCAAAAATTTGCTGGGCAAAGTTGGGGTTTTCCTGCATTCGGCGGAATAAGGCCGTCATACTTTTGGGATTAGCTTTGATAAATTTCTCATAATGCTGAGGAATTCTTCCGGCTAAAAAGATTAATTCCTCCTCATCTAAACCCAGATTCCGCGCCAACCCTCTGATCACATCTTCTTTCGGTGGGTAGTCCGCCCGATCATTCTCCAACTTCGATAAATAGGTGAAATCTACTTCCAGTAATGCCGCTAACTGGCGCTGTGAGTAGGCTTTCTCCTTGCGAGCTTGACGAATTAGCTTTCCAAAGGTTTGTTCCACAGTCACTTCCTCCTGACTCCCATCTTATGCTGGTTTGAAGAAAATTTCAACCCGCTACAACCAGTCTACTCCTTACACGCTCCCAAGGAGGTAGAGATTGGACAATCTGGAGAAAAAATTTTGAACTCGGACTTGACGATTGAGTCAACACTGGTTAAGATCGGGTTAGTTGAATAAAAGTTCAATACTCAAGCGACCTAGAGTCCGTTTGTAGTAAAACGCTGATGATTCAACGTTGATGGGGTGAACCCACCACCCGATCAATTTGGGATTGAGGTTTGGGTCAAAACCCAAAATCGATACAGGAGGAAAACTGCCATGCTCAGAACTTGGACAGATACTCACTACAAATTAGAAGACGAGGATTGGCTTTATATTGCCACCCATGAAGAACAAGGTTCAGCATCGTTAGTATGTCCGGGTTATGCACGGGATGGGGAGGGATTTAGCATTCATTTTACCACTGCCCATACCCATTTGTTAGAGCATTTATTAGCAGCTTTACGCATTCTTAAAGCTCAACAAGAAGCCTTGTATCATTATCCTGAACCTGAAAAACAATCCCATTTGATTCGATAGAAAATTGCTGAATTAATACATCTGGATAGAAACCGGGTTCCTTAAAAATGAATCCGATCAATATTTGAAAAACAAGCCCGGTTTCTTCTATCAAAACTTGAGAAAATACAGGAAAATAAAATGACAAAAACATTAGAACGATCAACCTTTACTGTTTTTGGTGCAAAACCCAAAGAAGCATTATTAGTTCCAGAAATTCCAATTGCCGTTCGTAATAATTGTCAAGCGGGACAATGGACAATTGGGGATACAGATTATGGTTCTAAATGTTCTATGACCATCCTCAAATTTAGCAAATTTTTTGGCAGTTTAGGACAAACTCAACACACTTTATGGGGTCAAATTTGGTTCATTGCGGAATCAGGAGAACTACCGAAAGGAGTGGTGATGGTAACTTATGTAAAATCACGGGGATTAAGTGATTTTAATCGTTTAGTGGCTTCAGTTCAAGCGCAAGGAGTTGAACCAGCAACGGGAATTTTTGTTCCTGAATTCACCAAACATTCGGGTCAAAAACCTGATGAAAATGGAGTAGTTAAACCCATTAATTATTATAGTTTAAAATGGTCTTGGCAAGAACGCACGGATTGGTCTGTTATTGAACAAGCGGCGGCAGTTTTATCTGATCCGAGTAATTTATCGCGGATGATTGACTTGGAAGGAACCCGAAAAATGGTGTGTTTAGATAATTTACCGCCTCATGAAATTGCTTGTTTAATGGCGGCTTATGCAAAAGGAGAAGAGCATTCGGAATTAATGTTAAATTCAGGACAAGATGTTGCATTACCTCCAGCTTTAACCCAAGTTTCTGGGTAAGTATTTTAGAAGGATTTCCCCAATATTAGATCAGGCGGGCTATCTGAATCAAGGTTATTTTCCCGCCCTGATCTCACCTATTTTGATAGAAAGTGACTGATGTTTTAAGGTTCACGGTTCACGGCTGTTAGTTTTTCGTTTTAAGGAAAAAAACATGAAATTACACCCTTCCGATAAGATTGAGTATCAATTACTAAAAACCCGTGAATTCACAAATCAAGTCCGTCAAGACACGATGCAGGATTTAGAAAATATTGGGGAAGATTTTAAGCATTTATCTCTAGTTATTCAATCTGTTCAACAAAATTATCAAGCTTTATTAGACCATAATCAACAACTGCAAAGTTTATTGCTGAATTTGGTTAAAGAATGTTATTGTTGGGAAGGAAATCGTTGTCAAAATTGTCAAAAAATTTTGCAAGCGATCGCTAAAAAGGCTCTCCCGAATGCAGGGTGTAAAAAGTATTTTATGATACAAATTTTTGCCATCCTTAAGGCTGGAAAGCTTGACAAGAGTGGATTATAAGCGTGCGTTATCACCCTAAGTACAGGAGAGCCATTTTTTATTGCCATTTTCAACCTAATTTTGGTAATCTAGTCTTAAAAACAGTTTGTAAATATTAGTAAGGATACTGAGTTTTATGAAATCTGAACAAGTCATTACCTTTTTTTCTGAAATTATTACTCATAAGCCTGAAATGTTCCAAGGAGAGGTTTTAAAAGATTTAACCCGATTAGAAACCCTTCTGAATGATTCTGAAAAAGAACCAGAACCTGAGCGGATTGAATCTGTTACAGAAGCAATTATTGAGTTTTGTGATGTTAATCCTGATATTTATTCTTACTTAACAGAAATGGCATCAGAACCCAAACTCAATACTCCTGAAACTTTAGGAGAAAATCAAGTTCAAGTGTTAACGGAATCCGTTAAAAAAGTTTTAGATTTACATTTTCTAAACCGTCCCAATCTCTAAATTTAGATTTTTTCTTGGATCTGCTCTCCGGTTAAATCAATTCTTTCCATTCTAAAATAATAGGAGGAGGAAGAGTTAAAATCCGGGTTTCATCCACTAATGGTAAATTTAACTGAACTTGTTCTGTTGACGACAATTTGGGTAGAATCTCCTGAAGATTATATTCACCCACATTAGGAGCAGGGGCCTTTTCAGCAAATTGATCTATGGCTTGAAAAAGTCGTCCTTGACGAGTGATGATTTCTAACCCTTTAGGATGAAGAAATACAGCCTGATTCGGAAATCCCACTAAGCGTAAATTGATGGTATTAATCTGATCATTCTGTACTCGTTTAAACAAAACAACTTGCCAAGCTCTCCCGGTTTCATCCCGTAAGGTATGACGAGATTGATATAACAATTGTCCGGGGGCTTCTTGTTGTTTTAGAATCGCTGCATTTGCAGATTCTAGGGTCAAGAATGGGCTTTTTAAGATGAGGAAAAATAAAGTGATCCCAATAACCAGAGTTCGAGTTAACAATCTCAACATAATTTTAATAGATGAGTTTTTAATCCTTGATAATTTAGGAATTTTTTCACAATAATCTGGTGGTTTCCTATCTTCTATTCCCTCAGATAAAAAATAACGCGAGATCACTTTATCCCGCGTTATGTTGGTTTGAGCTAATGACGAACCGTCAAACAATTAGACAGTGGCTGCAACTTTTTGATTAACACCGACTAAGCGTTCATAAGTTGCCCGCATTTTCAAGCCAACTAACACCTGAAATAATCCGCTACCATTATTGGAACCCGGATAATCTTGGTGTTCGCGGAGGAGATGGGTCATTTCCCCATAATATTTTGTAGATAGGTTGCTTAAGTGTCCTTCCACGTAGATCATTTCATCCAAGTTATCGAATTGACCATCGACTTCGAGGATAGACACTTCATTTCCGTAGTAGGCATCCGGCCCATAGAACATTTTCAGACCCGGATAAGAACAGGTGAGTTTACGTCCGCAAGGTGTCCAGTGAATGGTTGAGCCTTGATCAAACAAATAGGCCGGTTCGAGTCCTTCCACACCCTCTTTCTGTACCAAACGCACCCGCAAGATTTTGTGTTCTTTATCTTCAGCGATCAGGTTGGTGGGCAGAATTTGAATCACCACATCAGCATATTGTTTTTGAGGGTCAATATAGGCCTCAAAGTCAGGACGACGAGCATTAATGGACGCGAGAACATCTTCATAACGATGGCCGCGTTCTGCCATATCCCGTTGAATTTTCCACGAAATTTTAACTTCGTCGCTGATATCAAGATAGACACTAAAATCAAGTAACGAGCGCACCCGTTCGTCATATAACGGATGTAACCCTTCAATCACGATAATATGATTCGGATTGATCCGTTCAGGCGGATCAATCTCGCCAGTTTCGTGGTTATAAATGGGTTTATCAATAGAAACACCATTTTTAAGAGCTTTGACTTGCTCATACATTAAATCAAAATTATTAGCTCTAGGATCTAGAGCCGTAATTCCGGTTTCTTTACGTTGCTTTCGATCTAAAAGGTGATAGTCATCTAAACAGATAACCGTTACAAAATCTTTTCCAAAGATATCTGTAATTCGACGTAAAAAGGTTGATTTACCGCACCCAGAATCTCCAGCAACGCCAATTAGAACCACGCGATCCGGCTTATTTCCCATCTTCCTCTAACCTAAAAGAAACTGTTGACAATTTAATCATTGAATTTTGAGTATTAAAACCATCACCAACGCCAGGATCGTTGAGTCCTTACCTCACCTTTAGGTGAAATAAACCTCAACTTAGGGTAGTGAACAGAGTCCCGACTGACAGAAGGCCTTGCACTTAGGCAAGCTAAGTATTTAATACTAACTTTTGTTCCTGATTTTACCAGAAGGGGATCATCCCTACAAGGCTTAATCTGAATATAGTTGCAAATTATGGGTATTCGGTAAAGAGATCCAGAAAAAAGTTTTGTAGTCGGGTCGGGAAACAGAAGAATTTGGGAGTTTTTAGAAGCTAAACTTACTTTATTTCCTGTACAATCAATAATCAACGGATAACATCGATAGGTAATAGGGTAGGGCATATCCGAATTGACGCTTGGGGAGAATCCCACCTCTGGTTCAAGCACTGCAAGGTACTTTGATTAAATGGTTTCATTGAACCAAGAATCCCCACGCCTTCAGGCTGGGCAGTGTCAACCCAATCTACCGTCAGTCATGCGATCGCGACCTTGGAAACAGAATTAGGAGTTGTCCTGATCAAACTTAGATGATACTCCAGAAATGGAAAATCCAGTCCGTACCGGACAAGCGGATATTGGGTTTACCCACTAGCCCTGAATTTGAAGTCTGGGAAATCTTGCGAGGGGTTTATGCGTTTTTAGAAGCCTTAAGGCACGTGGGACGCTTCAGCAAACAAGCTGTTTAATACTGACTGGGAGCATCAACCCTTTTAATAGTTTAACCATTGAGCAACAGTAGAAGGCATGGGTAATAGAATTAACAATAATAAAAACAAGGTTAAAAAACCGATGATATCCCGTATATTATCTAACTCACTGACATCATTTAAAGCTGGTTCGTCTTGTACAGAAAATAAGAATAAAAACACCGCTAAGGGTATAAATTCAGTCCGCATTAAACTTAAAATTAAGATTAAAAATCGAGTCACTTGACCAATGGTTAAACTGGTTTTTTGACCAAACATGGCATGAACTAAATGTCCTCCATCTAATTGTCCCACTGGAACTAAATTAATCGCGGTGACAATTAATCCTAAATATCCAGCGATCGCCATTGGATGTAAATGGATAGCTTGTTCAGAAGTTAAAGCATCACCTAAAGTTAATTTACTCAAGACTGTTAATAAAAAAGAAAAACTAGGATTCACCGATTCAAAATTTAAAAATCCCGAAGTTTTCGGATCAAAGGGAACAACGGCTGATTGATTTAAGCCGAAAATTAATAATGGGATACTGATGATAAATCCCACCCAAGGCCCAGCAATACTCACATCAAATAATGCTTTACGATTCGGAAAAGGCGATCGCATTTGCATAAAAGCCCCCAAGGTTCCTAACCAAAACGGAATCGGCAAAAAATAAGGTAAAGTGACTTTCATTTTATAGCGAATAGCCGTTAAATAGTGAGCTAATTCATGACATCCTAAAACCATTATTAACCCTAAACTATAGGGCAATCCTTCTAATAATAAGCGAGGTTGATTCTGCCAACTTGTGAGGGGAATATTTTCTAATTCTGCACCCGCTACCGTTGTTGTAAATAACGTAATCAATAATAAAGCTAACGCTAAAACAGGACGGGTTAAGGAATCGGTTTTTAAAAAATTTTCCGACTGCGCTTGATCAGGATTGGGAACCAAGGCAAAAAAAGGTTGATCTTTTAAATCCTGTTGAAATACAATAATAAAACGATTCTTAAATTTAGCTTGAATATTATCTCGAATCGTTCGATAAGCAATATCAGGATTTGACCGTAATTGACCTCGACAAATCACCGCTTGTAATCGATATTCAACGTGATGTAGGGGAAAAACCGTCCAAGGAAAACAACTCCGCAGGGTTTCTTCTTCTTGTTGATCTAAAGGACGAGGTAAACTCAGGGGTTCTTGAGGGAGAGGTGCTTCCGTTGGGTTTGGGGTATTCGATGCAGGTGGCGATGTGGGTGAAGGGAAACGACCCCACTGCACTAAAAACCAATATAAACAGGGACAAGCAATAAACGGAATAATGATTAATGCCGCAGGAATCGGTTTTTGATCATAAACAAAAATCCACATTCCCCAAATGAAAGCCGGAGTCATCATCACCAACCACAGCAACCAAATGGGAGTTTGCGTAATTTGAGCTACACCTCGCTGGAGTAGCCAGTAGGTCATTAACCCTAAAACCAGTAACCAAAATAACATAACCATTGTAGTTTTAATTGAATCAACAAATTCGCTTAAAATCAAAAATTGAATCTTAAAAATTGATCATAACGATATGTCACAGGAGCGTTCTGTCCCTAAACTTCCCCGGCTTGTGCTGGATAATATTTATGCCTTTCCACCTAACCGGGACACATTGGGAGGAACTGCCTATTTTATTGTAGAGAATCAGATGAACATCTTGATCGATGCTCCCCCCTGGAATCAAACTGATCAAGAATTTTTAGAACAACAGGGAGGAGTTGAATGGTTGTTCATTACTCATCGCGACGCTATTGGTTCAGCACAAGAAATTCAAAAGAAATTCGGGTGTAAGATTCTCATCCAAGAACAAGAAGCTTATTTATTACCTGAGTCAACGGTAACAACCTTTGAGACACAGTTCACCTTAAGTTCCCAAAGTTCAGTGTTTTGGACACCCGGACATTCTCCTGGTTCATCCTGTCTTTATTTTAATCGTCACGGAGGGGTTTTATTCACTGGGCGTCATCTCTTACCCAATCTTCAAGGTCAACCCATTCCCCTACGCACCGCTAAAACCTTTCATTGGCCACGACAAATCCAAAGTATTCGCTTAATATTAGAACGCTTTAATTCTGATAGCTTACACTCAATTTGTCCGGGTGCAAATACAGGCGCATTACGAGGAGAACGCTTGATGAATCAGGCTTATGAAAAATTAGCCCTGCTAGATTTAGAAGCCTATTTGTTAAGTCAAGCTATTTTGTAGGGAAGCAGGGGGAGCAGGGGAAGAAGAGGAGCGAGGGAAGAAATTTCTGCTGCCTATTGCCTATTGCCTATTGCCCATGCGTAATTCGTAATTCGTAATTCCCTATTCCCTATCCCTTAAAATTCAATCATTTGTTCTAAAGCTTTCTGTAAATCCAAAGTTAAATTTGCAACGGCTTGACGGCGATTGCTTTGGTAATCTTCCCATTGTTGGGTGACAGAAATCGGTTCACCCACTATTAATTGAGCTCGCTTTTTCCCTAAATTTGGAGATTGAATCGAGCGTTTTCCGGTTAATTGATTAACCGTTTTCCAAACAATTAAAGTCGTTTCTGCAAACCGATCAAACGTTGGATTTTCTCGAATATAACGACCTGTTACCGCCACAAAACTTTCTACTAATCTCATATTCCACATTCGCAGACTTGCTTCGATCGCAACCCGATCCCCTAATCCTAACTCTACGGCTGACCAGTTGTCATTTCCTTTAAGATTATAGCGATAAATACAATCCCATCCCGCCTGTTCTAAACGACGACAACGACTACTTAAATCTCCCATCGGTTTAAGGTTAAAATACTCTTCAGAAACCGTTAAAGCCATTTCTAATAATCGTTGTAAACGTTCAGGAAAATCCAGAGTTTCATCATTAGGAATTTTTCGATAATAAAATTGACGATAAAAATTTTCCATCGTATCTAAGAGATAGTTTCCTAACCGCATTAAACGCCCATAGAGAGACTCAGTTGTTAAATCTTCGGTAATTTTTGGAAGGTTACAATCTCTTTCTAATGCAGAAATTAATTGCTCTAACCTTTCCCAATGATCTTGAATATAAAAATATTGAATTCCAATGGGAACTAAATAAACCTCTTCAGTTCGTTCGGCTTTTTTTAAATCTTCAACACACCAAAATCCTAATTGAGCAATTCCAGGTTCTAAAGGACTCATACTTTGATTATGTCCATTAGTTGCTCCTTCCGGTGCCGCCGCTAGGGGAAATTGACCATTAACAAATAAATCCCTCGCAGAACGTAATCCTAATCGATCCATTTTTCCTCTTAAAATCGGTGTTCCTCCTAATTTTGGAAATAACCAAGACACCGATTCTCCCGCCCATAAAGGAATGCCTCGATCATACATAAAATGAGCATGAATTGGAGCAGATAAAGCAATTCTTTGTTGTTTTGCCATTTCAGGAACCCATCGCCATAACAATTGACTCATACAAAATGGGTCATCAGTATTAGGATGACGAAAGGCTAATAAAAATCGAATTTTTCCCTGTTGAAACTGTTGATATAAATCAACCAATCGTTCTACTTGTTCTCCTTTAATTTCAACGATTGGTGTTTTCCATCGAATCCAAAACGGAACCCCCCATTGACAAGCTTTTAACACCCAAGGATTAAAATTAGGGGGGATAAAATCTAGCGTGGGTTGTAGATTGGTAATCAGATTAACCATAAATTTTATTTCCAAAAAATAAATAAGTATTAAAGCTTATTGCATCTCCCCAATCGTCAGTAACAGGATAAAACAATCAAAACTTAATCATCCCATAATTTTTATATGCCAGCGTTGGTGATCCTTAACTATTCAGCATAACATTTAGACTTAGAATTTTTAATCTTTCCCAGTTTTTTTGACTCCAGGTGTTGTCTTTAGGACTTCTCAATCGAAATTAGGGAAAACATATTATCATAAAACTCTTGAATCGTTCTGTCAATCTCTAAAATTTACCCAGAATTCGTTACAATGACAACCGAACTTTACGCCTAAAAACGGTTTCCTTTAAAGGGACAAATCATTCTATTCTTTATTAAAAGGCAGGTAGACAAGATGAACGCCACTGACTTAACTCAAGCATTCCATAATGGTTATTGTTTTCACACTACTTTGGATCAAGATACTGCTCAAGTCACCTATTCTGTCCACCCCATCGGTGAATTAGTATTTACCTCTGGAAAAGTCGCCGTTTGTGATCCGTTAGTCCCCGTAACCCCCCATCTGTGTTTAACCCATCCCCTACCTGTGGGTCGTTATCCGGTTAGACTGAGTATTGCCACCTTTCATGAGCGACAAGAACAAAGAGTCGCCTATGCGATGTTAGTCATTCGGGATCAACCTGCGGTGAGATGGGAATTAGCTCTATCTTCCCAAGGCGATCAAGAATGGGGTTATTCTGTCGATTCAGGAACTGGATGTTTTATAGATGGGGACGCACTAAAACAGTTATCTTCCCTGTCAGAAAGCGAGTTTGAAGATTATTATTATCGCTTGGATCAAGCGTTAGATCAAACCTATCTTGATACTTGGGATTGGGCTAATTTTTGTTTAGATGAATCAACCGGATTGAATATTATTGCTTTTCATTCCGGTTGGGGTGACGGTTGCTATCCTTCCTATTGGGGTTATGATCAAGAAGAAAATATCGTTTGTTTAGTCACTGATTTTAAACTGTTTGAGTCGTGAGTGGATCGATCACTTCAAGTAAGGTTTTAATACTGGCATTGTGATCAAAAAAAGAAAACAAATGTTTATATTTCAGGATACCGTTTTGATCTACAACAAATTGACCTGGTAAGGGTGCACCCAACGCTTGCCCCACTTGATACAATCGAAAAATGCCACAGCTAGGATCACTCAGCAATGGCATTTTTAACCCTAGATCTTTAACAACAATTTTGCTTTGGCGTTCATCGGTACTGGTAATCATTAAAACTTCAACTCCCCGTTTAACAAATTCTTCATACTGCTCGTTCAGTGCCTTAATATGGGGATAACAAAAGGGACAATATTGTTTTTCTGTAAAAATTCGGGTAAAGGCTAAAATCACTGGGCGATCGCCTCGAAATTGAGATAACCGAATCAAGTGACCGTTGGTAATATCAGGTAATTGAAAATCTGGAGTTTTGAGCCCTAACCGTAAATCACTGGTGGCTGGGATCGGAAAAAAGTTATCCCAAAATCGGCGATTAATTAAACCACTAAAATCGTTAGAAGTCAGCATAATAGTTTCTAGTGCGCAACTTCTCTTAGTTTAAAACAATCTCTAAAATAGAGTAAACCCGCCTTTAGCCAATGGTAAAGACGGGTTTAAAAAGCTTTGTCGATCAAGAAGTCATCTTAGACCGCAGCAAAGAATTCTTTGGATTTGACGGGATCGGGGATCATGGTTTTTTCACCCGGTTTCCAACCCGCAGGGCAAACCTCATCGGGGTGAGCTTGAACATATTGAAGTGCTTGCAGTGTCCGCAGCGTTTCATCAACGTTACGACCAAAAGCCAGGTTATTGATCGTGGCGTGTTGAATTACCCCTTCTTTGTCAATGATGAACAAACCACGCAGAGCAATTCCAGCATCGGGATCAAGAACGTTGTAAGCGGTGCTGATTTCTTTTTTCAGGTCAGCCACTAAAGGATAGTTCAGATCGCCGACTCCACCGGATTTGCGATCGGTTTGAATCCAAGCTAAGTGAGAAAAAGCGCTATCTACAGAAACGCCCAGAATTTGAGTGTTGAGTTTGGTAAATTCTTCGGCGCGATCGCTGAAAGCGGTGATTTCAGTGGGACAAACAAAGGTAAAGTCTAAGGGGTAGAAAAACAGAACCACATATTTACCCCGATAGTCAGACAGCGAGATATCTTTGAATTCTTGGTCAACAACAGCCGTTGCTTTAAAATCGGGGGCGACTTGGCCAACACGCAGGCACTCAGCCATGAATAATACTCCTTAAACTGACGATGGTAAGGTTGGTTTCAAAACAATCAGGATTATTTTAACCCGGATTATTTGATTGTTTTACAATTTATTACAATCATATCATACTCGAAATGACTACAGTTAGACAAGATGTCACAAAAAAGTCGCATCGGGGTCTTAGGCGAAAACCCGATGAGGCGAGTTAATCGTTGACCTTGGCAAAAAAGTAACCCGTCTGGCACAATCAACCTATCACCCAACTTCCCACATGGCCAAAAAGCAAAAATTCCCTTATCTATTAGGATCAAAATGGACAGCCCATCAAAAAACCTGGGGTTGGCGACATTTTCAAGTGGTGAACCGGAAAAATCAAGGAAAATGGGTCTTTGCTGAACTGGTCGCCTCCTGTGACCCGACGGTGAGATTTTGGTTAAATGCTCAACAACTCAAAGATCGTTCTCTTTGGCAACCCGGATGGCAATCGACCCAGGAACTCCAAGACATTGAAGACTATGAATGATTCCCACCTTCAAGCTTGTCTAAACCTTTTGCAACAAGCCACCCAAGAGTTAAAAGATTTATTAGAAAACCCGGTTTCTGAACCTCAAAACCGAGAAAAAATTGATCAGATTCAAACTCAGATCCATCAAGCTTTAATCCGTTTAAATGCAAGGGTTAAACCTGTAGATTTAAGTCATATTCCTTCAGAGATTTTACAACAAGTTCAAAGCTTAGGACTGCCTTTAGAAAGTCTTGAGATTCAGTTAGCGTTATCTCGCCATCATCTCAGTCAAATTCTAGGAATTTTAACTGAAATTCAGAATAAATCTGAACAAATTAGAAATAGACGAGATTATTTTTTAGATCGTCTTCCTCAAATGCCGATTGAAAAATTAGGCCCCAGGGTTCCCATTGTCACAGAAGCAGATTTTTTACCGGATTATGACCCTTTACCGAAAGAAAAACGGGAGGAATTGAAAGCAAAATATAAGATTGATCAATTAATTCAAAAACGAAAACACTCTCGGTCTTCTCTATTTGCTCAAATTAAACAAGCTCAATCTTTGGTTTCTTTACCAACTCAACCTTTAGAAAGTTCTTCGGAATTTGAAGAAGATTTACCCTTTTAATAACCGATCAAGATTACAATAATAGTAGATGTTTTCAAGGAGCAAAAAATGTCTCAACCCGACCCTCAACATTCTTCCCCGTCTCATCCTTCTCCAGACTCAGGAAAACCGTTAGAAATTGTTAGTATTAATAGCGATGAATCTCAAGGAGATCACCAAAGTCAGGAAGGTTTATCTTCCGAGCAACTCAATCAAGTTGCTGATAAAATTAATACTGATTTTCAACAAAATAAAGATCCGAATTGGCAAATTGAAAATAATTGGGATGAAACTAAGGTTAAAGTGAATTTAGATTAAAATGCTTAGAAAATGCGATCGCCATCAGAAACCGGGTTTCTTAATAGATCTCCATTAATGCAAGCAGTCTTAATCAGAAACCCGATTTCTTGAGAAACCGGGTTTCTTAATAGATATTTATGAATGCAAGTAGGTTTAATTAGAAACCCGGTTTCTTGAATTAAACTAAACTTCCTTCAGCAACTTTAACCACATTTCCCCCGACTTCAACTTGAATTAAATCTCCTATTTTTTGAGATTTTAATAACAGTAAAGAAGGACGATCAATTTCATATCCTTGCTCAACCTGAATATTAACGTGATCGGAACCAAAATAAGCATAATGGGAAAGATATCCGGCTAAACACCCATTAGCACTTCCCGTTGCTGGATCTTCAGGAACTCCTAAAGCTGGTGCAAACATTCTAGCACAAAGATGATGCTCCGGGTGATAAGTTTCGGGACAAAACATAAAAATTTCTTTCGTCGTTGTGGTTTGAATAAACTCTGAATAGTGTTCAAAATTAACCTGAGCTTGTTTTAATGCAGATTGCGTTTTTAACGGAACAATAATAAAAGGAATACCCGTAGAAACTGCTTGAATAGGATAACGTTCATCAAAATCCGATCCTTGCAAATTTAATACAGATGCTAATACTTCCCGATCATAAATTTGAGTCAATTCAGGAGGATTTTGTCGCATCCATAGAATTTGTTTTCCGGTTTCTGAGGTTTTCCACGTCACCGGAATTTGACCCACAGCTAAATTTAAAATCACTTGTTCAACGGAGGTTTTAATGATATCCTGTTGAATAATATAAGCCGTTCCTAACGTGGGATGACCTGCAAAGGGTAATTCTCGTTTAGGGGTAAAAATTCGCACCGGATAACCGCCATTTTCAGGTTCAGAAGCAGTAATAAAGGTTGTTTCTGAATAGTTCATTTCTTGGGCAATTTTGAGCATTTCTTCATCGGATAACGACTCAACTCCGTCACCCCAAATCACGGCTAATTGATTTCCGGTATATTTGATTTCCGCAAAAACATCAACAATGGAGAATTTTATAGAATCTATCATTTTTGTTACAAAGTTTAATCTTAATTTTTTTTACTGTTAACGGGGATGGGCGAGAAAACCTCGCCCCTACAGTTGATCACTGATTATCTTTCATTCCAGGTTTTTTCAGCATCTGCGATCGCTTGATCAACAGTTTTTTGATTCAACATCGCAGCTTGTAGATTATCATAAATAATTTTTTGCAACTGTTTAATATCTTTTTGAGGGGGAATTAAAACTTGGGCATTTTTCAGTTCTTGTGCACTGACTAAACGAGCTTGATCCGCCGTTGTTGGATTAGCGGGAAGAGTGGTAAAATAACTATCTTTAAGAGCATCCTGAATTGATGGTAAAACATTAGCCGCTTTAGCAAAAGCGAGTTGATTGGTACTATTAGTAACAAATAAAGCAAATTTGACAGCAGCTTCAGGAACATCGGTTGATTTCGGAATGACTAAATTCATCACCGCAACGGTGGTTTTTTTCGTATCTCCAGTAATTTGAGGCGCGGGAACAGAAACCTTAGCAACCGTTGGCGCATTTTGAGCAATTGCTTTTAAAAATTGTGGCCCCGATGTTAAGATAGCAATGTCTCCAGATTGATATAATTCAATAGCACGGCGATGTCCTTGAGTTAAAACTTCTTTCGGAAGTAGGTCTTTTTGATATAAATCAACCCAATATTGAAAAGCCGCTTTCCCTTGAGGAGTATTAAACGCTGCTTTCCCTTTATTATCGATTAATTCTGCTCCCATTTGAACGATAGATTGTAACACTTGAGCCGAATCTTCTGGAACAAAAGACACAAAAACCGCATATTTCCCTGTTTTTTCTTTGACTTTTTGGGCGACTTGTGCTAATTCTGAATAGGTTTTTGGCGGTTGAGAAATTCCCGCTTGTTGCAAGAGTTGTTGATTATAAATTGTAATTTGAGTTGTTAAATACCAAGGAATTCCAAAGGTTACGGTTTGACATTGATTATTCGGACAAACTTCTATTTTATTCGCTTGCCAAATATTCGGTAAATATTGAGATTGAACGCTTTCAGGAACGGTATCATTGAGATTTAACCAAGCATTTCGTCCCGCTAATAACGCGGCAAAATCAGGATTTAAGTTAATCACATCGGCGGCAGTTTTAGCCGCAACCGCAGCTAATACTTTACTTTCCATCGCAGACCAAGGAACATCTACCCATTTCACTTTTAACCCTGGATTTTCGGTTTCAAAATTGGCAATGAGTTGATTAAAATAATCGGTAAATTGGGGTTGCAGTTGCATTGTCCAAAATTCAATTTCTGGCTGACGGTTTTGAGAGGTTGGGGAAGAGGTGGAGCAACTGACACCCCAACTCAAAAATAAACCTAAAACGAATAACAAACCCAACCGTTTCCAAAATTTTAATTGTTTCATTTGATTTAAAAATTAACGAATCGAGGTGAATTTTATTCCCTCAATTAGTTTGACACTCTCAGGTCTGAAGACGCTGAGATTCTAACTTCGACCTAGAGACGTGCTGCGACCAGGGTTTCCCCAAGAAGAGTAGAGGTTTCTAGTCCATTAGCGTTACTTTGGGGATGCCCTCCCCTAGCTTGTTTTGCAA
>NZ_JBJUDF010000247.1:0-3766 GCF_046067725.1 Planktothrix sp. | reverse complement strand
AATATTTTCTCGAACTTCTGGCGTAATCGAAGGATTGGTGGCAAATTCTCCCATCGGATTTCCGGGAGCTAAGGCTAGAATGAGAAACACAACAATGCTAATGGCAATTAAGGTAGGAATTGCGGTTAAAATTCGATTGATGAGGGATCGATTCATCGGGTATAAAATGGGTAATGAATAGGAAGAAATCAGTTAGAATCGTTCAAGATATAAATCGTTGTGTAAGGGCGAGGAAACCTCGCTCCTATGATGAATTGTAAGACTTATCCATCAGGCTTGAACACAAAATTTAAACAATAAAATATTACAAGCTATTGAGAATTGCTAGATTTTTTCCAATCTTTTATATTCCAGACGGTTAAATCCCAAGGCGTTAAGTCTACACCCGTTAATTGTTGATTAACTCCTTGGACATCGGCGCGATGAACTAAAGGAATCACAATGGTATTATTGATTAACATATCATTCATTTTGATTAAGATTTCTTGGCGTTTTTTAGGGTCAATTTCCCTGGTAGCTTGTGTCCAAAGCTTATCATATTCTGGATTACAATAACGAGAAAAATTATCCCCAGTCCAGTTATTGGCTTTTTGGGGAATTTGATCACAGGTATAGGTTTTTAAATAGGCGGTTGGGTCAGGATTGGTATTTCCGGTACTAAATAATTGTAAATCGGCTGTAAATCGTTCTGTTGTATCAGGATTGGCGGGATCACCGGAAAAATAAACGCTAGGATCAATACTTTTAAGTTCAACTTTCATTCCTAATTGTTCTAAGGATTGTTTAATTACTTGTTGGGTTTTTTGACGTAACGGGTTAACAGAAGTTTGAAAAACTAAATTCATTTCTATGCCATTTTTATCTCGAATCCCATTATTATTTGTATCTTTCCACCCGGCTTCATCTAACAGTTTTGCTGCTTTTTCTAAATTAAATTCATAAGTCGTATTCCCAGAAATCACTTGAGGCGGATTCACAACAAAATTAGAAGTCGGTTTCCCTAAAATTCCATAAAGTTGATTAGCAATCATATCTCGATTAATTGCTAAACTAAACGCTTGACGAACTTTAGGATCACTGAAAAAAGGATGGGGAAATTTTAAACTAGACCGTTCGCCATCGGGGGTGGTTTTATTCGGGTCGGTTTGATTCAGCATCATTCGTTCCATTAACGCCCCAAAATTAGAAACTATTTTCCCTTTTCCGGCGGCTTCTAAGGATTTTAAAATATTAGATTCTACCTGAAGATTATAGGCATAATCTGCGTCTTGGGTTTGTAAAACCGCCCTAGCTGCGGAGGTTGCATCTCCTCCCCCTTTTAATTCTAAACGTTGAAATCCTAATAATTTAGCCTCTCTAAAATTAGGATTAGCTTCATAAACTACCACATCCCCTGGCTTAAATTCTACCACTCGATAAGGCCCGGTTCCCACAGGCTTTAAATTAGCGGGTGCTTGTCGAGAATTTTCTCCATTATAAGCTTGAAAAATATGACGAGGTAAAATCATTCCTTCGGTTCCAACAAACACGGAATACCAAGCTGGAGTTACGGCTTTAAAGTTAATTTTTATTGTGTGATTATCAATTTTTTCAATATCTTTAATAATTTCATAGGTTCCTGATGTTGTGGTTCCCACCTTGGGATTCGCAATAAATTCATAAGTAAAAATGACATCATCGGCGGTGAAGGGGGTTCCATCAGACCATTTAACGTCTTTTTTAAGTTTCCAAGTTACTGATTTTCCATCTTTGGCAACTCCGCCATTTTCTAAAGATGGAATTTCTGCGGCTAAAAAGGGAATCAGTTCTAATTGATGATTAAAACTAGCTAAGGGCTCTAAAGTAATTCGGCTGGCTTCAGAATCTTTGAAGCCGGCTGATAAATGGGGATTGAGAATTGTGGGAGCTTGCCAGTATAATAATTTTAAGGTTTTTTCTTGGGGTTGCTGATTAGAATAAGTCGAGTTTGTTGAGGTAGAACTTGGAGAAGAACCACAGGCACTCAGGGTCAAACTAATCAGAGAAATTAATAGAGAAAACTGATAAAAATTAATCCAAATTTTAGCAAAGGATGATCGCATCGGGTCGTGAGTGTGTTTCATAAAGATTTTAGGGAAAAACCGTAGTTAGGCATTCATACCTGCATTCAATTTCGTTAATTTTATTACAAAATCTTGTCGTGAGGCATTCATATCTCTATTCAATTTCGTTAATTTTATTACAAAATTTTACAAAAATAACCTTTAAACTTGACAAAAGACCAATATTTTGCATGATGAGGATTATCACGATGGGTCTGATCCGCCAAGTTACAGTTCGCCAACTCAACGCCGTGAAGTCGGGAAGGGTTGAGTTTTTTACTCCCCAAACCAGTCAAGAAACCATGATGGTACGAGTGGAAGCGGGAGCAATTGAACCGCTATTTGTTCATCATTTTCAAACCGATCAATTGTTAGTTGTCCGGGGTCAGTTTGTAATTGTTATTTTACAGAATCGTCAATATTTTTATATTCCGATGGATGAAAAAATTCCGACCGTGATTACCATTCCCCCTGGCGTTCCCCATAGTACAATTAATTTCAGTGATGAACCTTGTTTAATGGTGAATGCGGTACTGCGACATGGAGAACCCCACGAACGGGATTATCGCCCCTTAAAACCGCCTTTTCCTTATGATTTACTGGCTGCAAAACAGGCGTTAGAATGTTTAGATTATCCCCTAACAGCTTAATCTTTAAACTATCTTAGCTGGCTCTAGGATACATCCCTGTTGTATTCTAATAAGATACTGGTTCACCTTAGTTTCAACCCTTGACACGCTTAAAAATCAAAGTTAAACCTAATTCAAAACAACAAGCTCTCCACACTGAACCGGATGGTAGTTTGACTGTCCATCTGAAATCGCCTCCGGTGGAGGGAAAAGCCAATCAAGAATTAATTCAATTGTTAGCAAAACACTTGGGAGTTCCTAAATCTGAGATTATGATTAAATCGGGTTTATCGTCTCGCCATAAATTAGTCGAAGTTCCTGATGTTAAACCTTAGTATAATAGGTGAGTCTGCGCCATTAATTTCAATTGTTTTTACCGATGGATGCGTTTCAACCCACCCCACCAGATTGGACAACTGATGCAATTCACGCTTCTGAGTTTTGCTGTCCCCAATGTTCAGCGAGTAGTTTAGAAGCTCAACAAGTTTGGATTAACCGTCGTTCCCCCGTGTACAGTGAAAATAATCGCCGCAAATGGCAAGAGTTTTATCGTTGTCAATGTGGCTGTGTTTGGTGGGCTTGGAGTAGCGATCGCCCTCCCTCTAACCTGGTTCCTCACCCAGAAGATTCGGATGTTTTTTAAAACTTTGATATCTCAGCTAAAACAATGTTGGTTTTCAGATAATTTTATGATATTCCTCTAGGGATAAGTTTAAATTTATCGAATTAACAAACTATAAAATTGTATTATAATAGTATTTGACTTGATAGAAAATCTTGGTGGTGCGTGCGGCTTCGCCTTACTCACCCTACGGGTACGGTATAATTAGAAATAGCGATCGCTTCTTTTATATTAATAAAAGCGATCGCTCTAGGATTAATATTTTCTCGTTTCTAGGTTCTACCTAGAAATGATATTCGGGTGGCAGAGCCACCTAAAACTAGAGGCAGAGCCTCTGATCAGATATTCCCAAGCTAGAACCTGCGAACGAGGGAAGGTTCTACCTTGAAACGAGAAAACCGCTTTCAATCAAAAGTATAATAGAGTTAATATAG
>NZ_JBJUDF010000246.1:0-19744 GCF_046067725.1 Planktothrix sp. | reverse complement strand
AAAGCATAATAATTTTTATCCCCATTCGGTAAGGTAAAAATTTCTTGATAAGTATCCGCATTAAAAGTTCGATTTTTGATCCACAGTTCTTTAATTTTTGCATCCTTTTGAGGATTAACGTTTTCTTCTTCCTTTTGATATAAAATCTCAGCCAAAAATCGAGGATAGGGATCATGAAACTGCTGAGTTAAACTTAATTCTTCAGAAAAAATACCCATCAATTCATGATTTCCAATAGCTGAAAATAAAGGCATATTTTGAATTAAATTAGCCCCTTTATAAACCGTTTTAACTTTATTTTTTTCTAACGTATAGTTGGCTTTACCTTGTAAACTAGGAAAAAAACTATTCCCGCGAAGATCATCAAACCATTCTGATGCTCGATCAGGAACATTAACTAAATCTCCCGCGAAAAAAATCCCATCTAACTGTGGAATTGTTTCTGCAACCTTTTGTAAATTAGCTGCCGTCATTGGCATCAATTGATGATCAGAAGTTAATAGAATTTTAACACCTGTTTCCGGTTTAGGTTGAGGAGATAATATAAACCGATCACTTTCAATTGTTTGGTTATTTTCGCTAATACTGGTAACAAAATAAGGAAGTTTAACCCCAGGAATTAAACCCGTAACTTCGGCTTCATGCCGCCAAATCTTGCGGGGTGTGGGTTGTTGATAAATGCTTCCTTTTTCCCGTTGTTCCCCAACTTTAGAATTTTGATCTTCCCGTGTTCGAGTCAGTTGAGTTGTACTCGCAAATACAATTTGATTAAAATTTTGACCATACTTTACAAAATGTTGAGAACCGGCAAACTCGGTAAACCAAACCACACGAACTGAAGTTTCCGTTGGTAATTGCAAAAACGGATCACTCAGCAGTTGAAGTTGAGAAGGAAGTGAGATCATCTGCCCAGCTAAAAATAGAATTAAGGAGAATAAAGCCCCAAATCTCAATAGATTTTGGGAAGAATACTGGCGAGAGGCAAGAAATTCTGTAAAAAATATTAACATTCAGCAACGGACTGGAGCAAATGATTGGGATTTCATCTCTCTCTGCTATACTATCACGAACAATAACCTTTACTTTTTCCCTCCCTGTCACCATTGCTTAAATAATGTTCTGGAAACTTAAGGATAATTTTGTCGTCTTTTCCTGTAAAATACAATAGGCTGATTCATGCCTATCTTAAATTAGGTTAATCTGCTTAAATTTTACAATAACCGTATTCAAAGCCCAGATCTTTCAAGCGTGGGATGTAGAATACCCGCCTTTAGGCGGAGTGAAGAACCCTATGTTATCATGATTAACATGATTAAAGTAACTCGGACGATTAAATTAAAATTCGTGAATCTCAACCATTGTAAAGCTCAAATGTTTGAGCTGATGACGCAAGAAAACACGCGAATTGCTAACAAGTTGTTGTCATTGCCAATTAAAGAACGGCGTAAAATGACAACAGCTAAAATTATGTCCGAGTTAAAATCTGCCCTGGTTAATCAAGTAATCCGACATACTACATCACCCACAGGTCATCAAACCAAACAATATAAAGTTCTTCCGGTAGAAGTTAACAATCAAAATTGGAAGCTAACCCAAAAAGGGAATACCTATTCAATGAGTTTCCCAACCCTAAAAGGTGAAAAAAGAATCCCCATTGAAGTTGCATCTCCTCATTGGCAATCTGTTTTAGATGGACTACTGAGGGGAACAATTCAAGGGGGTTCTTTTAAATTAATTAAACATCGAAATAAGTGGTATGCCTATCTGTCAATTACTGAGGATGTTCCAGAAGTTAAGACGGAGAAAAGATTAGGATGTGACCGAGGGCAGAATAATTTAGCGGTAGTTTCACCAAAAGAAGGTTTTGGCAAGTTCTTTAAAGGTCACAGCGTTAAACATCGAAGACGTTATTTTCAACAAAGAAGACAACAACTTCAAGAAGCTAAGAAGTTTCGAGCTTTAAAGAAATGGAACAAAAAAGAGCGACGATGGATGGATGCTGTTAACCATACTGTCAGTCGTCGAATTGTTCGTTTTGCCCAATACCATAATGCTGATGTTGTTATTGAGGATTTAGAAGGGTGTCGAAACACGATGAAACAGAGTAAGAAATCTCGCTCTGATTCCGGTGAATCTCGACATAATTGGTCTTATTATTCTTTGGAACAAAAACTTAATGATAAGTTAGCTCTGAAAGGATTGAAATTAATTAAAAGACCTGCACCATATACTTCTAAATCTTGTTCAACTTGTGGTGTTCTTGGTAAGAGAAATCGGCATGATTTTAATTGCCCTAATGGTCACTACCATAACTCTGATTTGAATGCTGCACGAAACCTATCTCAATGGGATGGTTTCGCGTGTGATTTAAGCCTACAGATAGATGCTTCTGTAATGGATTCATCCGGTTTAAATCATGGGGGGCTTGGCACACCCCTGAACTCGGTGAATACGGTTAAACAAGAGTACATTCAATTGTCTTTGTTTGACTGGACTAGATACGAGAATCCCACCCTAAGCGCGTAGCGTAGGGGTGGGAGTGTCAAGTTAATTGTTGATTCCTGATTGCCCATTCTGAAGTTAATATGCTGATTGTTCAAAAATACGGTGGTAGTTCTGTCGGTTCCGTTGAACGCATTCAATCCGTTGCTCAACGGGTGTTAAAAACAGCCCAAGATCATCAAGTGGTTGTCGTTGTTTCTGCAATGGGAAAAACCACAGATCAATTAGTCGGTTTAGCACAACAAATTTCTGCAACTCCCAACCGAAGAGAAATGGATATGTTACTCTCAACGGGAGAACAAATCAGTATTGCTTTATTAAGTATGGCATTGCAGGAATTAGGACAACCTGCAATTTCTTTAACAGGTGCTCAAGTCGGAATTGTCACCGAAGCAGAACATACCCGCGCCCGAATTTTAAGTATTGAAACTCAACGAATGGAACGCCACTTAAATCAAGGAGAAGTAGTGGTTGTCGCCGGATTTCAAGGAGTTAGTAGTCAAGATGATTTAGAAATTACAACCTTAGGAAGAGGCGGTTCGGATACCTCGGCGGTAGCATTAGCAGCGGCTTTAAAAGCCGATTTGTGTGAAATTTATACCGATGTTCCAGGGATTTTAACCACCGATCCTCGCTTAGTTCCCAATGCTCAATTAATGACAGAAATTACCTGTGATGAGATGTTAGAACTCGCCAGTTTAGGGGCAAAAGTTTTACATCCCCGCGCGGTAGAAATTGCTCGAAATTATGGCGTTTCTTTAGTGGTTCGTTCCAGTTGGACAGATGACCCCGGAACCAAAGTGATCGCCCCCAAACCTCAACCTCGACCCTTAGAAGGATTAGAATTAGCTCGTCCAGTAGATGGAGTTGAATTTGATACGAATCAAGCCGCAGTTTCCTTATTAAGAGTACCTGATCGCCCTGGAATTGCAGCAAAATTATTCGGCGGAATTGCAGTACAAAATTTAGATGTTGATTTAATTATTCAATCGATTCATGAAGGTAATAGTAATGATATTACCTTTACGGTAGAACGCAATTATTTTAACAAAGCGATCGCCGTTGCTGATGCTTTATTACCCGCTTTAGGAACATCGAATGCTTCAGATATTGCAGATGCTGAAGTCACTGGAGATGATACCCCTATTGCTAAAGTGAGTATTGTCGGGGCGGGAATGATTGGTCGTCCGAAAGTTGCCTCTCAAATGTTTAATACTTTAGCAGAAGCGGGAGTTAATATTCAGATGATTTCCACTTCGGAAGTCAAAGTCAGTTGTGTGATTGCAGCCGAAGATTGTCAACAAGCAGTTACTGCTTTATGTCAATCATTTGAAATGAGTTCTGATTGTAAAATTGCAACTCATTTTGAGCTAGAAAAACCGCCTATTGATCCCAGTTTACCTCCCGTTCGAGGAGTGGCATTAGATGTTAAACAAGCTCGTTTAGCGATTCGTCATATTCCAGATCGTCCAGGGATGGCAGCCAAAATCTTCTCCATTTTAGCCGATCATAATATTAGCGTGGATATGATTATTCAATCCCAACGCTGTCATCAAGTCAACGGAATCTTAGCACGGGATATTGCGTTTACCGTCGCCCAAGGAGATGCTGATGAAGCCGAAAGAATTTTAACACAAGCCGCATCTGAATTAGGTTATGGTGAAATTATCGTCAATCAATCCATTGCTAAAGTGAGTGTGGTGGGTTCAGGAATGATTCATCATCCAGGGGTTGCCGCTAAAATGTTTGAAGCCTTAGCCAACCGCAATATTAATATTTTAATGATTGCAACCTCTGAAATTAAAATTAGCTGTTTAGTCGATGAAAGCCAAGGGGTAGAAGCGTTAAAAGCGGTTCATGAAGTGTTTGAATTATCCGGGGATCAAACCTTTATTGTTCCTGAACGTGCCCCAGTTGCTTCCTAGAACTTGGGTTGATTTCTGAAGTTGATCTGCTCAAGAATTTCTAAAAGCCTAGTTTCTGGAACCCAAATTCCGCACAACAAAATGTAATAAGCTGCTACGCAGCTTATTACATTGGCAAAGCCACTTTTAGATAGGCTAATATGGGCTTTTATGGATAGCTGGAGTGAAAATTTTGACAGAATTAGCTTAACAATTAATAAGAAGCTAATCTCATAAAATGTCTTTTTTTTCAGAGGAGCAACAGAGCTATGAAGTTGATTCAGTTTGCCACGCACACTCTCTGGTGCCCCCGTCAGTCAATCTGTCTTAGTCCGCTTTTTTGCGACCAGAGAAGGCTAAAGCAGCAGCGACTAAACCTAAACCGACAACCGTTGCGGGTTCAGGAACAGATGTACCGACGACTTTAAAGTCAGGGCCATTGAAACCAGATTGGCTGACTAATTGGATACCACTAATAGACTTTGTATTCCCCAGTCCTAAATCAGCTAAGCTGACACCTAAAGATCCCACATTTTGAGATCCAGTAATTTCTGTGGTATCGAGTTTATAACCGGCTTTACCCCAGGTGCTAGAACCAGAACCTAATAGAACGGAATTTCCAATTAGATTACCGCCTTGATCCAAAGCTTGAACTTGCAGTTTACTGTTCATTCCCCGTTCCCAGAATAGTAGATTATTCATGGCTTTGTCAAAGAGCAAGTTCAGGGTGAAACTGCCATTGTCTTCTGTATCCACAATATTGCTCAAGTTCAGATTTCCCAGGGAAGTTGCTAAGTTTTCCTCTGTGGGATTTTCTTTAGCAATTCCTGATGCGTTATCTCCTTTGTCACTACTGCCAGCCCCGCTATTACCACCTGTCCAGAGGTCATTGGAGATCATCTCAACACCTTGAACCAGGGAGAAATTATTATAGGTTTTACCACCAAATTCAACAGAGTTTAATGTAATATCGCCTTTCCAAGTTTTGGAATCGTTTGTGGTGTAGTTGGTTTTAAAACTGAAGGCTTGAGCCGATGTAGCGTAGACACCTGTTAAAGCTAAAGTTGAGATTAAAGTGGTGAAGAATCTAGTTTTCATTAGAACTCCTGTGTGTGAATGTCCTACTGGTTACTGTTACCCTGAACTCTTAACTCGGTTGCTCTGGGAGTCTCCCTCCAAAGGTGACATCTTAGCAACCAGAGTAATTCATACAAGCTGTTATTACTACAATAGCAAACCTTCTGGCACTGTCACCTCTATATCTGAGAAATTAGTGAAAGTTTTACACAACTTTTATAGATAGGAGCTTTTATTTAAAGATTTCACAAAATCCCTAGATATCAAGGGTTGGTTTTGAACACTTTGATCAACAACAGAATCTCAATTTAGAAGTTCACGAGTGGGTGAGTTCCTTTTGAGGTTCTGACGTAACTGGTAAATATAATCATAGGAATATTAATCTTTGGTTGAATAGATTTATTCAGATTATACTTGAACGAGTCTATTCATCTAATTTTGAGTTTGACACTTCCCCACCTTGGCTAAAACCCTGAATCTATGAATCAAATTATTATTTTTGACTTTGACGGAACCTTAGCGGATACCTTAGACGCAGTGGTTAGAATTACCAATCGCTTATCTGGGGAGTTTGGTTATTTACCGACTAACCCTGAAACCTTGAGTCAAATTCAAAATTTAAGCTCTTGGCAGATTATTCAACAATCTGGAATTTCTTTATTTAAATTGCCTTTTTTACTCAAGCGAGTGATTTCTGAATTAAACCAGGATTTACAACTGATTCATTTATTCCCTACAATTCCTGAAATTATTCAACAATTACAAAAGAAAAACTATACTCTGTATATTATTACCTCTAACTCTAAAATTAACGTGATTACGATTTTATCTCGTTATAATTTAGTCAATAGTTTTAAGAACGTTTATTCGGGAATCAGCTTATTTGGAAAGCATAAAATTATTAATCAGCTATTAAATCAAGAAAATATAGAACCCCAGCAAGTGATTTATATTGGGGATGAAACGAGAGACATTAATGCTGCTAAACAAGCTAAAATTAAAAGTATTGCTGTTAGTTGGGGATACAATTCAGCCGAGATTTTGCTGCAACACCACCCTGATGCTTTAATTGCTCATCCTTCTGAATTAATTGCTGTCATTGAACAGATTAAAAACCCCATCGGTTAAAATCAGAATCGTGGATAGGAAATGATGACTGAGGAATTATGAACAGGTACAATAGGGTTCATCAAAACCTTGATAGAACCCTATGGGTTAAACAACTTGAAAACAGAAGGACTTGAGCCAACAGTAGCAGAATATATAACCGAGTATTTCTGCTCATTAAGACTAAGATTTCTCCTTCCCTAGATTGAGTCTTAAACTCCACCTTTGAGCATCATCATTGCAATAATTCCGATCATTAAAAGAAAAAACAGAACAGTCATCCCAATGGATTGTTCTTCGGGCTGGTTGGAGGACTTAGAAACTTTCATCATAGGTAAAAATGATAAGCTCTACTCCCTTAGAGTAACAGATACCCAGCACTCTTGAAACCAGATGCTTATAAATTGTTAGTTTATGTAACCTTTCTTAAATATTCTCTATTGCGTTAACCCATGTTCGAGCGCGTAACGGACTAACTCGGTTCGGCTATTCGTTCCGGTTTTGGTAAATAAGCGACTGACATATTTCTCAACATTACGAACACTGGTTTCTAAGTTACGGGCTATTTCTTTATTCATTAATCCCTTGGCGACTAAATCTAAAACACTTTGTTCACGCGGCGTTAAATCAATTTTAATCGGCGCGGGAGTTTGATTAATTCCACTTTTCCCTTTTAACATATTTTCAATTCGAGCAATTTGACCCGCTAAGGTAGCAATATCTGGGTTTCCATCCCCGGTACTACTCCGCAAAGCGGCTTGTCTTGCTAATAAATTTTTGACAATAACAACTAATTCTTCTGGGTCAAAAGGTTTTGATAAATAGGCATCACATCCGGCTTGATATCCTTGAATGCGATCGCTTTTCATGCCTTTAGCGGTTAGAAAAACAACGGGTAAGGCTTTAAAACGGGGATCTTCCCGCATTTGTTGTAAAAATTGATAGCCATCTACTCCTGGCATCATAATATCTGTAATTACTAAATCAGGAAGATTTTGTTGTAACAATTCCCAGCCTTGTTTCGCATTACTCGCCGCATCAACGGTAAAGTTACTATCTTCTAAATAAGCTTGTACCGCTTCTCGCAGTCCCGGTTCATCGTCTACTAATAAAAGTCTGGCGGGAACTTGAGAAACTTGTGTTTCTGATTCTGGAGGATTAATTGAACTTGACATAAGATTAACCTAAATTTAATGTTTTTTTTCACTGTAGCGAAATCCTGAATTTAATTATACCAGTCTAAAGGACGGTTTTAACAGCCTTAACCGGACTTGACAACATTATTATTTTATGTATTATTAATGGCGATCGCTAATTCCTGTCATGCTCAACCCTTGAGCCCCTGTCGAAACTCAGAACAAACCCATTCCCAATTCCCAATTCCCCAATCTTTAACAATGATTCAACCGTTGGCGGGCATTTTCTAACGCTTGTTTCACCTGATTAAACCCAGTTCCGCCATAACTATTTCGAGCAGAAACGACTTGACGAGGTGCGATCGCTTCATAAATATCTGCTTCAAATTGAGGATGTAATTCTTGCCATTCTGCTAAGGTTAACTCTTTAAGTAATTTCCCCGCTTCTAAACAAGTTCTGACCACTTTTCCGACTAAATTATAAGCTTCTCGGAAGGGAATTCCTCGTGCGGCTAAATAATCCGCCACATCCGTTGCATTGGAGAAATCTTCCGCCACGGCTTCAGCTAAACGGTTGGTGCGAAATTCTATCCCTTCTTCCATTAAAATGGTCATTGATTCTAAACTGCCTTTCACCGTTTTTACTGCATCAAATAGAGCTTCTTTATCTTCTTGCAAGTCTTTATTATAAGCTAACGGTAATCCTTTCATAATCACTAACAATCCTTGCAAATGACCAAACACCCGCCCGGTTTTTCCTCGGACTAATTCAGGAATATCTGGGTTTTTCTTTTGCGGCATAATACTAGAACCCGTTGAACAGCTATCAGTCAAAGTCACAAAACTAAATTCCTGAGAAGCCCAAAGGGTAATTTCTTCTGCTAATCGGCTTAAATGTACCATAATTAAACTCGCAGCCGATAAAAATTCAATCGCCCAATCTCGATCACTAACTCCATCTAAACTATTAGCATAAACCTGCCCAAACCCCAATAATTCTGCACTATAATGGCGATCAATCGGAAAAGTGGTTCCCGCTAACGCGCCGCTTCCCAACGGACAAATATCGACTCGTTTATACACATCTCCTAAGCGTTCCCAATCTCGATTTGCCATTTCCACATACGCTAATAAATGATGGGCTAAACTCAGAGGTTGGGCTCGTTGCAGATGGGTATAACCGGGAATAAAGGTTTCAACATTTGTTTCGGCTAAATCTAATAATACTCGTTGAAAATTAACTAATTGTTGACGAATTTGTTGGATTTGATCTCGCAAATATAAACGGGTATCCGTTCCTACTTGATCATTCCGAGATCGGGCGGTATGGAGTTTTTTTCCTACATCTCCGACTAATTCCGTTAAACGACGTTCAACTGCAAAATGAACATCCTCAGCATCAACACCCGGATTAAAATTTCCGTCCCGATATTCTTGACGAATTTGTTCTAAACCGGACACTAATTGTTCGGCTTCTTCTGGGGTAATAATTCCCGTTTTCGCTAACATTTTGGCATGAGCAACTGATCCGGTCAAATCATATTCAATCAGTTGGATATCAAACCCAATACTAGCGTTAAACTCTGCAATGGCAGGATGCAGGGATTTTTCAAACCGTTGACTCCAGGTTTTCGAGTTTGTTGAGGTCATATTCGGACTTTTTCTGATTCTTTGTCAACTCTACATCTTGACATTCCCCCTAACTGAAAGCAAGAGGATTCTTGATGGGAAATACTTTTGTCTCGGTTGCTACAAAATTACTGAAAAATTGACTCTCTTCAACAATACTATGGCTCAACTTTCTAACTGTAGGGCGACTAACACCAAACCCGGTGTAATTTCAACGGTTGAGTTATCAATGGTGACACTGCATAAAACCTTTATTTTGTCAAGATGCGAATCTGAAGCTTCTGGCAAACCTCGAAAAATTCGTGTTCTGTCAAAGCCAAATTGTGTCAGAAAATCCTAATGTTTTACGAAATAATCAAGGTTTCAGCCTCTATTTTGACGTTTAGACAGACTAATCCCTTGAAAGGCTTTTCATGAAGTGTACCAGAACCCCCATGATTTCGTCAACTATTTGAGAGGAATTATCAATAAAATATCAAAATTTCCTGACCTTATTTTAAAAAACAAAATTTTCTATATAAATAAAAAGTTTTATCTAATCTATAACGGAGTCTAGGCGGGGAGACCCCACCCCTACAATTGATAATGGATTATTTCTTGGCTAAAATAGCTTTGGCTTGTTGCCAGAGGGCATCTAATTCTTCTAAACTGTATTCTGAGAAGGGGCGATCGCAAAATTCCTCAAGTTTTGATAACCGTTGAATAAAGCGATGATTGGTTTCGTGTAATCCCATATAGGGATCTAAATCATACCAACGAGCTAAATTAATTAAGACAAATAAAATATCGCCTAATTCTGCCTGTTGATGCTGTTTATCCGTTCCTTGAATCGCTTCTTTAAATTCGGCGACTTCTTCCTCAAATTTATCCCAAACCCCCTCAATATTATCCCATTCAAACCCAATAGCGGCGGCTTTTTTAGAAATTTTCATTCCAGCCATTAGGGGGGGGAGTTGTCGAGCATAACGGCTTAATTTAGAACTGAAAGTCTGGGTTTCGGGTGTTTCCCCTTGTTCATTGGCTTTAATTTCTTCCCAATTTTGTCGAACTTCTTCAACACTATTGACTTCTACGTTACCAAAAACATGAGGATGACGACGAATTAACTTTTCAGTAATATTATTAGCGACATCTGCTATTGAAAATTGTTGAGTTTCGCTGGCAATTTGAGCTTGTAAAATTACTTGTAATAATAAATCCCCTAATTCATCTACAATTGCCTTTTGATCACCACTACGAATGGCATCAACCACTTCATAGGCTTCTTCAAGAATATAGGGAATTAACGTTTCTGGGGTTTGTTCTAAATCCCAAGGACATCCCCCCTCTGGCGATCGCAATTTAGCAACTACATCGATTAAATTTTGTAAGGCGATTAAGTTAGGAGTTAAAGTCATCTTTTCAGGGTTGTTCATGACAAATACCTCTATTGTGATCTAAAATAAGGGTGAAAAACATTATTTCTTAGAACGACGAGAAGATTTTTTAGCAGTCGTTGAATTTTGCTTTGAACGTTGGGGTTTAGTGGGGGGAAGTTCCACAGAAGCAGTTTTAGAAACTGAATGTTTGCGTTTTTTCGGTTTTTCAGGTTCTAGGGTAGGGCGAGAAGTTTCTCCGGTTTTTAGCCATTTTCTAAATTCCTTATAAAATGAGTTTGACCAATCACTAAAAGAATGGCTCATTGCTCCCATTTCTAATCCTAAATAAACCGCAATACATTCTCTGGAATAATGGGAGAGGGAACTTAAACTATTTTGAGCAATTTCTAAAGGATTTGAGGAAATCAGCCCTAAATATTCTGCCATTAGTAATCCCAAAAGTCCAATTAAACCCAGACCACCTCCTAAATAAAGAATCCTCAACGCCGTACCAATAAACGGCCCATGAGATAAAAAGGAGCGATGACGTAAACTATTTTGATAGGGAACCCAGAACCATCGCAATAGTCCCCAACGTTGAAACTGTCGGGAATCAATATCTAAATCTGGCCCAAACATTAATCCACTAAACAGGAAACTTCCCGTCACCAGAAAAGTTAAATGACTGCTGCGAGTTTGGCTCCAGGTCAAACCCGCAATCAACGGTAAGCTCCAAAGGGTAATACGGTCGTGGGTTTGACCAGAGGGCATGGGGGATGGAAATTAAAAATTGCCAATAGGGTTGTGCTTCTAAAAGTTTATGTTATAATAGGTAAATGTGTGAATCGGGCGGTTAACTCAGCGGTAGAGTGCTTCCCTTACAAGGAAGAGGCCACAAGTTCGAATCTTGTACCGCCCATTATTAATTTTAAATCTGCGATCGCTTTTTTAAAACTGACTTTGAACAAGAGTGCTCGCTTTTATTTATTGCTATAATAGTCTCTAAAGGTTAACAATATTCAAAAAATATTAATGTAGTTTCAAGTTTATAACAAGATTAAACGATTAGCAAACCTTAAACGAATATGGGACTACAAATTTCAATTTCTGATTCCATTCTGCAAGCCATTCGTCTCCCTGAACAGCGTATTGAACAAGAATTACGGCAGGAATTAGCGATCGCTCTTTATGCAAAGGATCTCCTATCCTTTGGTAAAGCACGAGAACTTGCTCAACTGGATAAATATGAATTTGGTCAATTATTGGGGTGTCGTGGCGTTTTCCGACACTACACTGAAGAAGAATTAGATGATGATTTGACTTATGCACGTTGTGAGTAATACTTCACCAATTTTGAATTTGGCTATTGTGGATCAACTGACTCTCCTGCATCAACAATTTGGACAAATTTTGATTCCCAATGCTGTACTTCACGAGTTAAAATTTGATGAACAGCGACCTGGTTCTCAAGCAATTCGTGAGGCAATTGTAGCCGGATGGATTCAGATTCGTGAAGTCACTAATCAGCCATTGTCACAACTCTTGAAACAAACTTTAGATCAAGGAGAATCTGAAGCGATCGCTCTAGCAATTGAACTTAAAGCAAATTGGCTTTTAATCGATGAACGTGAAGGTCGAAAAGTTGCAAAATCTTTAGGGTTGAAAGTTACAGGGATCTTGGGAGTTTTGCTTCGTGCTAAACAAGCAGGTGAACTTGACTCACTTCCGGCTGTAATTGATCAGCTTATTAATCAAGCAGGTTTTCGCATTTCCCCTGATTTATTAACACAAATTCTGAATGAATCATGATAATTATGATGAGCGATCGCCTCCTAAAACTCTCCTCCTCCCCTCGTTTCTAGGTTCTACCTAGAAATGATATTAAGATGGCTCTGCCACCTTTAACAAGAGGCTCCGCCTCTATAATATATTCCCAGGCTCCTGCCTGGGAACAAGGTGAAAACAGATATAAAATCTACACTTATAAAAAGAATAGTGTAGATTGATTGCTATTAAAAATCAAATAATTCATCAGTAATAATTTATTCAATTATTCATCCCAACATCTCTTTTGACCATTAATGTATCGACAAACTAACTTCTCGACAATTAAATGTTTCTTGATTTCATTCTTCTGTGAGTTGGAAGTGTATGTATTGCTTACGGACACACTAGGCGTTTGATTCAAGGATGGACTAGCCCATACAGGTAAAACATTACTTACAGCAATTAAAATCATTAACAGGGAAAGGGCAAAAACCATTCCTAATTTTTTCATAACTTTTTCCTCCAGCTTGATTTATGAAAAAACTGATGCGTTTTATTGTACAAGAACATTAAGGAACTTGGCAAGGATTAAAATATGAAGAAATTGCTAAAAATTGTAATCGCAGTAAGTCTAATGTTAAAAACATAGGTGCGGAATTGTGGAAGATGTTATCGGATGTGTTAGGGGAAGATATTAAACAATCTAATGTTCGTTCTGTTTTAGAAAGGAAAGCGGGATATTATATTTATAATTATGGTGACTCTTCCAAATTGTCACTAGCAAATATTCTCAGGTAAAACCTGGGAACAAGGCAAATCTCCTGATTAACAATAATTGTCATTTTTCCATCTTCCAACCTTTAGCTTCTAAACGCTTTCTTTTCCCTTGATTCATAATAGTATTTTTTTACCTAAATAATTAGGCTGATTTAATTTAACTCAACCTACAGGTAATTTTATCCTCTTTTAACGTATTAATATCTTGATAATTATTTTCTAATTCTTCAGAAACATCTAATACTGTTGATAGTGATGCTTCAAATTCTTCTGGTGTCATTCTCAACAACGCCGGAATAACCGCTACTTTTTTACCCTTAAGTAAAATCGTGACCTCGAAATCTGCACCCAACGCATCTAAATAAGCTAACACAGACTCAAAAGCGTGATCATTATTGGCACTTTCTAACTTAGAAACCCAACTTTGAGTCACTCCCATTTTTTCTGCTAATTCCCCTTGAGTTAACCCTAAGTTTTTCCGTAAATTTCGCATGACTTGAGTTAACGTTAATCTAAATAATTCCTGCCTTTCTATGAGTTGCATTTCTGGAGTATCAGGAATAATTGTATCCAGAAAAGCGAGAACATCTTTAGAATTGGTTTCTGTCATTAATTTCCCTCCTGTTGTTGAATGATGCGATCGCGTCGTCTAACCGCAATACAAATTTCCGCTTTAGGTGTTTTGCGACTTTTCTTTTTAAACCCATGTAATAGGACAAAACGCCTTCCAACAAAAGCACAAATAAAAATTCGCGGATTATTGGGTGTATTATCTAATCGTAATTCATATAAATTGGTTTCGGTGACAATTTTATCTAAAATATCAGATCTTTCTCTTAATAATCTTAATCCATAACTCTTCAACAATTTTAGGCGCAGTTGTAATTGCTTTAGTTCCCCTGGTGTTAAAGACGGATCTTGCAGAAAATCTTGAACTGGTATACTACCATCAGACTCGATGTAAAACTCGATGTTCCATTCTTCTGTCACGCCTTAGCATTATTCCTTATATATTCTAAATTTGTCATATTTTATAATAACATGAACCTGACCTAAGCTTCAATTGTTGAACATAACCCAACATTCTCATCCTCAATAAATCTACGATAACGCTAAGATAATTAAGGACTGTACGACTGGAAATGCAGTGAACTCAACATCACTTTCTGACCCCCTACCCTATCCCAACAACACCCCCAACCGAATTCGCATTCGGGGTGCGAAACAACATAATTTGAAAAATATTGATTTAGAATTACCGCGCGATCGCTTAATTGTTTTTACAGGGGTTTCCGGTTCGGGTAAATCTTCCTTAGCCTTTGATACGATTTTCGCCGAAGGTCAACGCCGCTACGTGGAATCACTGAGTGCTTATGCGCGACAATTTCTCGGACAACTGGATAAACCCGATGTCGATGCCATTGAAGGGTTAAGTCCGGCGATTTCCATTGACCAGAAATCAACTTCCCATAACCCTCGGTCTACGGTGGGGACGGTTACGGAGATTTATGATTATCTGCGGTTGCTGTTTGGTCGTGCGGGTGAACCCCATTGTCCGATTTGCGATCGCAATATTGCGCCCCAAACGATTGATGAAATGTGCGATCGGATTATGGAACTCCCCGACCGCACTAAATTCATGATTCTCGCCCCTGTGGTGCGGGGGAAAAAGGGAACACACCGTAAACTTTTGTCCAGTTTAGCGTCTCAAGGATTTGTTCGCGTCAGGGTCAATTCTGAGATTTTTGACTTGTCCGAAAACATCGAGTTAGATAAAAATTATACCCATACCATTGAAATCGTCATTGACCGCTTAATTAAAAAGCCAGGACTAGAGGAACGTTTGGCGGATTCCTTGAGTACCTGCTTAAAGCAATCTAGTGGAATTGCGGTGATAGAGGTATTAGATGATACATCGGACAAGGTATCCGCGTCGCGGGCTAAAAATAAGTATATATCAACTGGCTCAAAAATTGCAAGATCTGGAGATCAAAAAGTTGCTGAAAATAGCGATAATTCTTACGAAGTAGAAACCGAAAATTTAGAAGCTTCATCTATTCCATCACAACTGGTTTTTTCTGAAAATTTTGCTTGTCCTGAACATGGGGCGGTGATGGAAGAACTTTCGCCTCGGTTATTTTCTTTTAATTCTCCCTTTGGAGCTTGTCCGAGTTGTCATGGTTTAGGACATCTGAAAACCTTTTCCCCGGAGTTAGTTGTTCCTGATTTAACTCAACCCGTTTATACAGCTATTGCGCCTTGGTCAGAAAAGGATAATTCCTATTATTTATCCCTCTTACATAGTGTGGGTCAAGCGTTTAATTTTGAAATTACCACTCCTTGGAATCAATTAACTCAAGAACAGCAACAGATTCTCCTTTATGGTTCAGAGGAACCGATTTTAATAGAAACCGATTCTCGCTATCGGGAAAATAAAGGATATTATCGTCCTTATATCGGGGTAATTCCGTTATTACAACGTCAATATCAAGAAACCGCTTCGGAATTACAAAAACAGAAATTAGAACAATATTTAATTGATCAACCTTGCGAAGTTTGTCTAGGAAAACGATTAAAACCGGAAGCGTTAGCGGTGCGTGTTGGACAATATCACATTCATCAATTAACAGAAGTTTCGATTCGGGACTGTTTAGACCGAATTAATCAGTTAAACCTAACAGAAAGACAGGCGAAAATTGCCGAGTTAGTCTTGCGAGAAATCAAAGCGAGATTACAATTTTTACTCGATGTGGGATTAGATTATTTAACCTTAGCTCGAACCGCATCAACGTTATCAGGCGGAGAAGCCCAACGAATTCGATTAGCCACTCAAATTGGAGCCGGATTAACGGGGGTTTTGTATGTTTTAGATGAACCGAGTATTGGGTTACATCAACGGGATAATACTAAACTTTTAAATACCTTAATTAAATTACGAGATTTAGGCAATACTTTAATCGTAGTTGAACATGATGAAGAAACCATTCGGGCGGCGGATCATTTAGTGGATATTGGGCCAGGGGCGGGGGTGCATGGCGGTGAAATTGTAGCTCAAGGAAAGTTAGAGATATTATTAAAATCAGAACCTTCTTTAACAGGTGCTTATCTCTCAGGACGGAAAAAAATTGAAACTCCCGCAGAACGCCGAATTGGGAATGGAAAAAGCATTAAGTTAGTGAACGCTAGTCGCAATAATTTAAGAAACATTACTGTTGAAATTCCATTAGGAAAATTGGTGAGTATTACAGGGGTTTCGGGTTCAGGAAAATCAACGTTAATGAATGAATTACTTTATCCCGCATTACAACATCATTTTACCCGAAAAGTGCCCTTTCCTAAAGATTTAAAAACAGTAGAAGGGTTAAACGCTTTGGATAAAGTGATTGTAATTGATCAATCTCCTATTGGTCGAACTCCGAGATCTAATCCCGCCACTTATACTGGAGTTTTTGATATTATTCGAGAGGTGTTTACAGCAACAATTGAAGCCAAAGCTAGAGGATATAAAGCGGGACAATTTTCGTTTAATGTTAAAGGCGGACGCTGTGAAGCTTGTGGCGGACAGGGAGTTAATATTATTGAAATGAACTTTTTACCGGATGTTTATGTTCAGTGCGAAGTGTGTAAAGGAGCGAGATATAATCGAGAAACATTACAGGTGAAATATAAAGGATATTCCATTGCAGATGTATTAAATATGCCTGTAGAAACTGCTTTAGAAGTGTTTGAAAATATCCCCAGGGCGGCGAGTCGTTTACAAACGTTAGTCGATGTCGGTTTAGGTTATATTCGCTTAGGACAACCCGCACCCACGTTATCAGGAGGAGAAGCACAACGGGTGAAATTAGCTTCAGAATTATCGAAACGCGCAACGGGGAAAACGTTATATTTAATTGATGAACCGACAACGGGTTTATCGTTTTATGATGTGCATCAATTGTTAAATGTGTTACAACGTTTAGTCGATAAAGGGAATTCAATTTTAGTGATTGAACATAATTTAGATGTGATTCGGTGTGCAGATTGGGTGATTGATTTAGGGTTAGAAGGGGGAGATAAAGGCGGTGAAATTATTGCAGAAGGAACCCCAGAAGATATTGCTAAAAATTCTAAATCTTATACCGGGATTTATTTAAAACAGGTGTTAAAACAACATCCGCCCAAGTAGGAGAGGCTATGCCCATCACATTTAATCAATATCCCTATTCCCTATGATTAACTTGCTGAATGCGGAAGAAACCGGGTTTCTAACTGAAATTAATTGCATTCCCTCAATATTTATTCAGAAACCCGGTTTCGGAGACTAATAGATTATTCGGTTATCCTTCATTTGCTTGTTCAATATCTTTTTGTTGAGTGCTTTTATCTCCACCACAGAGAAAACGTTCAATCTCCCTCGGTTGACTTTCCATCATGAATTATAGCGATCGCTCATGTCCGAGTTTATCAAATTTGGGGATAGCAAAAAAATATCAGTTTTTCAGAAATCCAATATTGTTGAGTTGTAGTTAAAATCTAAGCTAACTCACCCTATAGTATCAAGCTGTTTTCCAGCACTGATAGGTGTGGCTTTTTTGTTGTTATCCAGTTTAGAGGAAAAGGATAAAGTCAATATGAAACTCAGCAACAATGAAAGAATTGGTCAATGCTTAACTTTATTAAGTCAAGTTTTGTCTCCTTACGTTGAAGAAAAAATGAGATTGGTTTATGGTAATGCTTGGTTTTCTCAGGTGAAACAGTGCATCTCTAATAAAAACAATTCTAATCGCAGCGATGAAGAAATTCTTCAAGATGTTTCTGTATTATTAAGTGTTATTAATCAACGATGGGATAAAGTTTTCAAAACATACTTATCTCCCGAAAGAGGTTTAGTCAATGAATTGATTGAAGTCCGAAACAAATGGGCGCATAATAATTGCTTTTCAGCAGATGACACTTTTCGGGCGTTAGATAGTATCCATCGGTTACTGGTTAAAATTGGTGCTGAACAACAGGAAAAGCAGGTTGATGTACACAAACAAAGTGTCTTAAAACTTCTGATTCAAGAAAAATCTCATTCAACTCAATCTAATATTTCTCAAGGAGATCAGAAAATTAGAGAGGAATTGAAAGAACTTTTAGAGATTATTCCGTTTCAAGACCCTAAATTATTGTTCCGCGCATTAACCCATCGAACTTATTTCCGTGAAAACCCAAATAAAACACAAGGAGATAATGAACAACTGGAATTTTTAGGGGATTCTGTCTTACAATTTTTAGCGGGAGATTATGTGTATGAAAAATATTTCGGTGAAGAAGAAGGAACATTGACCCAGAAGCGAGAAAAAATTGTTAGTAATGAAGCGTTAGCAAAAGTAGCGCAGGATTTGAATTTAGGAAAATGGATGAAATTAGGGAAAGGAGAAGAATTAACCGGAGGTCGGACAAATCCATCATTATTAAGTAATACCTTAGAAGCGGTTATTGGAGCTTATTATAAAGATTCTGGTATTGATGCGGTTTGGGAATGGTTAAAACCGATGTTAGAACAATTAGGAACAATCAAAATTGAGCCTAACTCTTATAAAATTTTACCTGATGCAATCAATCGTTTTCAAGAGTGGGCGATCATTAAACACAGACAAAATCCTGACTATATTGTGATTCAAGAATTTGGAGATGATCATGATAAAGTTTTTGTTATGGGAGTTCAAGTTAATGGTCATGTTTATGGTCAAGGAAAAGCTAAAAATAAGAGAGATGCAAAAAAGCAAGCCGCTACTCAGGCTTTAAAAAATTTAGGATTAATAGACAGCTAAATGTTAGAAACCGGGTTTCTGTTTGAGATTAATAACTAGAAATCAAGATAACTTTAGAAACCCGGTTTCTGGGGAGACTCTATGTTAGAAACCGGGTTTCTGTTTGAGATTAATAACTAAAAATCAAGATAATTTCAGAAACCCGGTTTCTGGGAAGTTAAAACGTTGCGATCTCTCACACCCCTAAAATTTTTTAACGAAAGGAACCAAACAAAGTAAAGTGAATCATAGCGTAACCTAAACAAAGAGTAAACACCACAATTAAAGATGTCAAACAAGTATAAATAATTAGTAGTAAAACTCGTTCATATCTAGGCATCGTTGGGCGGTAGAATGAAGGTTAAAGGGGGGATATCAAGATTTTTATAGAACCCGCCCAGACTAGAATCTTAGAAACCGGGTTTCTCCTTGAGATTAATTGCTAGAAATCAAGATTAATTTAGAAACCCGGTTTCTTGGGTAGACACATCGGAGAAACCGGGTTTCTCTTGGAGATTAATTATTACAAATCAAGATAATTTCAAAAACCCAGTTTCTGGAACTAGAATTTAGTTTTATTGAACAAACTGAGGCATAATTTCAGCCGCCGTAAATAAACCATGAATACCGCGATGATGCAGTTGAATTCCGGCTTTTAAATATCTAAATGCTGGGCCACAAACGTTAGCCGCCATGCTGGTTTCATCCCC
>NZ_JBJUDF010000245.1:0-5766 GCF_046067725.1 Planktothrix sp. | reverse complement strand
AACAGGGAACAGGGAACAGGGAACAGAGGGGAAAAGAAAATAGGGAAGGGAATAGGGATAGGTTCAATCAAACTTTATACGGTGTGATTAATCATCTCAATTGACGACCCAAAGTACGGAAAAATTGTTGGTTTTATTTCTTATTTTAACTTAATAAATTTAGCGATCTTGACCTGAATAGACAACAGAGTATGGCTTGGCATAAGCATTTGGTAAATTTAATAAATTTTCAGCAAAGGGTTGATTAATTTTCAGTTTTTCAGGATTAGATCATAGGATTTGAATTGATTCTCTTGAATTAAGATCAAATCCCTCAACGGGCTTGATCCTTCTTGGTGCAGATGCAATCCTTGAAGAATTCAAGTAGAGGTTCAGTCTGAACCCTCTGACCAATTCATCGAACAATATTGACCTTAACATTATCTTTTACCGAAAGAATTTTCATCGGACAATGATATTAATCCCATGAGCAATTTTTTTGCTGAACTGACATACATTTTAACCACATCCAAGACCTTTGTTAAGTTTTTTTTTAATTTTCGTTAAATAAAGTCAAAATTTAATGATGATAATTGTAGAATGTATACGGAGGAGCAGACAAAAAATCCTTGGTGCGTCCAATACTCTACCAATCAGGGATCACTACGAGTAGTCGAACAGACAATGCTGGAAGTGAGTTGATGCTCAACAAAAACGGGACACAGGGAGATCAAAACTAACTTTATCCCATTGCATCCATTGATCGCAAAGGGGTCATGGATTCGGATATGGAGGTTGCATTGCAAGACAGCCAAGCACTAATTCAAGCCATTGCAGAATTATTGCAAGTTCCTGTGGTTGTCAGTCGGATGGCTGATGGTTGGATTTTTTACTGTAATTCTTGTTTCCAGAGCACCTTCGGATTCCTCAACTCCGAATACCAAAACTTGACCGAATCCGATATCTTTGCCAATCTAACCGATCGGGAAGTTTTGTTGGAAAAATTGCGAAAAAAGAATGCAATCCAACAGCAACCGCTACAAGTGAAACGTTCTGATGGGAAGGTATGGTCGACAATGATTTCAATGCGTTTACTCAGTGTAAACGGAGAACAATTGGTTTTATCCACCTTCTCAAATTTAATCGCCAATCCCTCCGGTCACCTTGTCCCTTCCCGTCCAATGCCAAGCTTTGATCATTGGCAGGATGGGGTGATTGTGATGAATGCAGAAAACCAGATTATTCATTGGAATCCAGTGGCTGAACGGATGTTTGGCTATGACAAATCCCAAGTGATGGGTAAAACTCCTGCGGCATTAAATTTTACTCAATTGCATCATCTGGTCACTGACCTTTTTACTCAGAACCTGTGCTATTACTGTTCTGGGTGTACCCATGAGATCCCCTTGCTTCGCCGGGATGGAACATTCAGCCGTTGTCGAATCACGATTTTACCCCTGCGGAACGAATTCGGTCAGTTAGTCACCTTGTTGATTAATGCTCAGGAAATCATTGAGGAACTTCCAACCGTTACCACTGACGACCAACTCTTAACCAGCTTACAATCTAAGATCACTAACCAAGCCACCGTTGCTGATCTCGGTCAACAAGCACTAATTCAGTCTGACCTGTCCGTGTTCATGGATGAAGTGGTCTCCACCGTCGCTAAAACCCTAGATGTAGAATACTGTAAACTCTTGGAACTGATGCCCGGTGGTCATGCCTTTTGGTTGAGGGCGGGAGTCGGTTGGCAATCTGGACTGGTGCGGAATGCTAGAGTCAGTGCCCATCTCACGTCTCAGGCGGGATATACCTTATTCAAAAATGAACCCGTCATTGTTGAGGATTTACGAATTGAAACTCGGTTTTCAGGAAGTCCCCTACTGCATAATCATCGGATCATTAGTGGCATGAGTGTGGCCATTTCCCGGTGGGGACAAGATTCTTTGATGAACCAGGAACAATCACAATTTCCTGTCTCTAGCCATTGGGGAGTTTTAAGTGTTCATAGTCGTCACCCCCGTCAGTTTACCCCAGAAGATCTCCATTTTTTAGAAGCGATCGCCAATGTCTTAGCCGCCGCCATTGAACGCCATCGGACTGAAGAGCGCTTACAATTGATGGAACGGGCGATTCATAGTAGTAGTAATGGCATTGTCATTACCGATGCGACTCAAGCGGATAATCCGATCATTTTTGTTAATTCTGGGTTTGAGCGAATTACAGGATATAGCCGAGAAGAAATTTTAGGGAAAAATTGTCGATTTTTACAAGGGAATGATCCTAATAATTTAGGTGTTGAAAAAATTCGTCGTGCCCTTTTAGAAGGAAGAGAATGTCAAGTTGAACTGCGAAATTATCGAAAAGATGGTAGCTTTTTTTGGAATGAACTTTCGATTGCTCCGGTGTATAGTCCCAAGGGACATTTAACTCATTTTATTGGGATTCAAGCTGATATCACCAAGCGCAAACAATCGGAACAAGATTTAGTGTTACAATCCCAAGCTTTAGCTCAGTTTAGTTCTAATCTCAAACATTTACATCGAATTAGTACCTATCATCATCAAAGTTTAGATGAACTCTTTCGGGATTATCTTCAGTCAGGGTGTGAAATTTTTAAATTATCCATCGGTTTTATTAACCGATTAGAAAATGACCAAGTTATTATCGATACTGTTCATTCGGATTTAAAGCAGCTTCAACCCGGTCTAGCTGTGCCTTTACAAGAAAGTTACTCTCAGCACGTGATTCAGGCTCAGATGACTCAAGTTTATACCCAAATTGGGCAGAATCCTGAATTCAATCAACTTCAAAGTTATCAAAGATTTCATCTCGAAACTTGTTTAGGAACACCGATTTGGGTGAATGGCAAAATTTATGGAATCTTGGGATTTGCTTGTTTAGAAACTAAAACCATGACTTATGAATCCCATGAATTAGAAATTTTAGAATTAATGGCTCAAAGTATTGGTCGATTTATTGCGGCTCATCAAACGGAACAACAACGGGCAAAAGCTGAGTTAGCCCTCAGAGAAAGTGAAGAACGTTATCGGCGTTTAGTAGAATTATCCCCAGAAACCATCGCTATTCATGATGGAGAAAAATTAGTTTATATTAATATAGCGGGCGCAAAACTGTTAGGAGCCAGTCATCCCCAAGATTTAATGGGGCGTTCCATTTTAGATTTTCTTCCTCCTGATTATTTTGATTTAATTCAAGCTCAAATTAATAATCCTAAACCCACCGAGCAATCCGATGAGTTAATTGAACAGAAATTAACCCGATTAAACGGGGAAGTGATTGATGTCGAAATTGTCGGAATTCCTGCTAACTATCAAGGTCAATCGGCGATTCAAATTATTATTCGAGATATTACAGAACGGAAACGGTTTGAAGCTCAACTCATGTACGAAGCATTGCATGATGCACTCACCCAATTACCAAATCGCAGCTTTTTTAATGAACGTTTAGATCAAGCGTTAAAACGATCTCGAAAGGAGTCTGATTATCAGTTTGCTGTTTTATTTTTAGATTTAGATCGGTTTAAAGTTGTTAATGATAGTTTAGGACATTTGATTGGAGATCAACTCTTAGTTGAAATTGCCCATCGTCTTCTCAATTGTGTGAATTCCGTCGATACCGTTGCTCGTTTAGGGGGCGATGAATTTACAATCTTGCTGCATCGAATTCAAAACATCACCGATGCGACCCGGATGGCGGAGAAAATTCATGATGAATTAACTCAACCTTTTTATATTCAAGAACATGAAATTTTTACAACTGTTAGTATTGGGATTGTTCCCAGTCGTGGTCACTATCATCAATCCGAAAATAGTCATGAATCCTATCAATGTTTATTGTATAATAATCCTGATGATTTTTTACGAGATGCTGATATTGCGATGTATCGGGCAAAGGCAAAAGGTAAAGCCCGTTATGAAGTATTTGACTTAACAATCCATAGTCAAGCGATGTCAATGTTGCAGCTTGAAACAGATTTAAGACAAGCGATTTATGGACGAATGCGGATTATTAGCCCCCAACCTTCCCCACCCTTAACTCCCTTAACTAACCCTTTTCCAAGGAAATTAAAAACACCAGAAAATTTATTAAAACCCTCCCCATCCCCACCTCAAGAACTCAAAGATTTTAGGGTTTATTATCAACCGATTGTTTCTTTATCGAGTGAGAAAATTACTGGATTTGAAGCCTTAGTGCGTTGGTTCCATCCTCAACGGGGTTTAGTTTCACCCGCCGAATTTATTCCCGTCGCAGAAGAAACAGGATTAATTATCCCGTTAGGAACTTGGGTGTTACGGGAAGCTTGTCATCAACTTCGAGTTTGGCAAGAACAGTTAACTGAAAAATTTGCAGGTCTTCATTCCTCCGTGACAACAGGATTTAATCCGAAAAAAACTGGGGCTTCTGGTGTTTATCCCCTGACAATTAGCGTTAATTTATCGAGTAAACAACTTTGCCAAGCCAACCTACTCGAACAAATTGATCAAATTCTCGCTGAAACGGGTTGTCATCCCAGCGATTTAAAGTTAGAAATTACTGAAAGTGTAATTATGGAGAATTTAGCTACCTCATTTATTATTCTCGCACAATTAAGATCTCGTCAAATTCATCTCTCTATTGATGATTTTGGAACGGGGTATTCATCCTTAAGTTATTTACATCAATTTCCCTTAAATAGTTTAAAAATTGATCGCTCGTTTATTAATCGTTTAGATCAGGATCATAGTCCCTTCAGTGGCAATCAAAGCCAACCGTTACAAATTGTTAAAGCAATTATCTCGTTAGCTCAAAATTTAGAATTAGATGTCGTTGCTGAAGGAATAGAAACTCGTCAACAAATGAAAATTTTACATCAATTAGGATGTACTTTAGGACAGGGGTATTTATTTGCTAAACCCCTCCCCCCTGAAGAAGCAACAAAACTGTTATTAGCAGAGGTTAAAACCAACAAATGATTACACTAATTTTATACAGTAAACCAGGCTGTCATTTGTGCGAAGGATTACAAGAAAAAATTGAAAAAATTCAAGCTACCTCTCAAAAATTAGGAAAATTTCAATTAGAAATTCGAGACATTACGACGCGGGAAGATTGGTTTCAAACCTATCAATATGAAATTCCGGTTTTGTTCAAATCCAGTGAGATTGATAATACAGAACACCATATCCCTCGACCCTCTCCCCGAATGTCTGTGACGCAGTTAGAACAACTCTTACAAAAATATTGGTAGCGCATCCATATTGTGTAGAGACGTTGTATGCAACGTCTCTACGTGGGATCTAGGGTAATAATCTGTAGCACCGATTTCAGGATTTCATATAAATTAAATTTTTTTAATGTCCTTTTCTAGCAGGGAAAGTCAACGACAAGTTTTACCTCCAGTCAATAGCAGGCGAAGTCTATTGATGGATATTGCTGGTTTCTTCTTTGTGTATCGATACCCCTTTTCTTCCGACCTTCTCCTGATATGATGCAAAATAAAATCAGCCCAGTTATGAGGAGTGGTAACAGATGAAGCTCAAAGCGTTACTGGCAAAAGCAGGTATATCCATACCGTCCGAGTCCCATCCTGCTTTAGAACAAGAAGTGAAGGGGTTAACAACAAACTCCATCGCGTGTCAGTCAGGAGATTTATTCTTAGGAATGCCAGGAACCCGCGTGGATGGGGGAGAATTTTGGCCAAATGCCATCGCCTCTGGTGCAGTCGCCGCCTTCATCTGCGAAACCGCCGCCGAGAAAACCCAAGACCGCATCACAGCCGAACAC
>NZ_JBJUDF010000244.1:0-24034 GCF_046067725.1 Planktothrix sp. | reverse complement strand
CCGCAACCTGAGTCTTAACTTCTTTCATTGAAAGTTTTAACCCTTCATCTAAACTTAAAAAATGTTGTGATAAATTAGCTCTAATTTTATTTAAGTAATCATAGTAAGCATTCCGATAGCCTCCTAAATCTGCTTTTTGATTTTCAATTTGTTCAAGATCGGGTAGCCCTGTATCAGTTCTACAAATACTAAGAACTTCTTCTAACTTGTTTTTAAAAGAATTATCTTCTTGTTCTCGTTTATCCATTAAATCTTTAAGTAGCTTGTCTAATGAAGTTGCCATCTCCTTATAGGCTTTATTAAACATCGGTAGAAATCGAGATAAAACAGATGAATCAATTCCTTCCTGCCCAAAACATTTTTTGGCTTTCTCTAACTCTACCTGAATTGATACCTGAAGTTCCTGAAGTCGAACTTGGTAAATTTCTGTGTATTTTTCATCTATTTCGTTAATTTTATTAGTTAAATAGTCTAAAACTCTTTCAAGAACTTGGCTAGATTCTTCATAACTAGAACAATCAGCTATTTCACAATGCACAAACTCCATTGATTTATTTAAAGGGCTGGGTTCTGATTTTTTCTCGATCTTATCCTTAAAAGTTAGACAAAGATCTGATTGTTGCACATCATTGCTAATACGATTGATCAGTAAAAAAGCTCGCTGAGGTAAATCCTTAACAGCTTGATTTGCTTTATCATATAAATCAGTATCATCTCTTTGCCATTGATCACCAATTCCATCAGGACGACGAACAAACAAAACAATGTCAACTTCTTGCCCAATTGTTTGTAGCATTAATTCTTCATCGCCTAACTTAGTATCTCCCAAACCAGGAACATCAACTAAAGCAATTTTTCCGACATCAGGATTTCTGAAACAGGAATAAATTTTAACTTCCTTAACCGCTAAATGATGAAAGTAACCGCTTCGATTTTGCGTAATATATTGAGGAATCTCTGTTTTGCTTATATGGATGACTTCTGGAGTTTCTCTAAGTAAAGAACGATATTTGCTCAAATCTTGATGATATTTTTTTAGATGCTCAATCATTTCTCGATTTGTTGCCCCTGTTAACAAATTTGGTAACGGTCGAGAAAATTCATCTAAAGTTGTAGGTACAGCACCTAATTCTAATTGTCTAAAATAAGGATGAATAACTTCTTTAAGAAATGAGTGTTGAGAATGGAAGATTACTCTAGCATAGGTTTCACCATCATGATGATAAACGGTACTACGAACTGCGGTACAAGCTTCACCAGGTAGAGAAGGAATTTCATCATTCGTTAACCCGCTTAAGGTTTGTAAGAGACGACTTTTGCCTTGTCTCATCCGTCCTACAACACCAATGTTTAACGTATCTCTGGAAAATCGTTCTCTGAGTTTGGATAATGCACCTAATTTTTTAGAAATGTCATTTTGGAATTGGGAAAAGTCAAGGTTTTGTAACTTTTCTTGGGTAGCCGAATCGTCAATTTTACTTAATCGTTGATGCCGATGTTCTTCTAATTGATAAAGTAAATCCGTGAGATTACGGAGATTAGTTTCTACCTGGGTAATTTTTTGAGCAAGGGGTTTCCGCTTATCAATAATTTGATTAATTTTCGCTGTTCTGTCCATCTTTCTTTTGATCAGCTATTTTCTATAACCTTAGCGGTTTATTGATTTTTTGACAATCTTAACTACAGAAAAAATGAGAAGTTTTCTGATGATATCTGTCAGTTATAAAACTGACCAAGAAACCCAGTTCCTCTGATACTTTATTGACACCTTTGAACACAAAAAACCAGGTTTTTTGAATAGTTACGAAAACTCCCCAGTTAACTCGATCAAGTTAATCTGGGGAGTTGCAATGGTGCTAAAGCACCGACTCTATAGTTTTTAAGCGGGTGACGCGATTCGAACGCGCGACATTCACCTTGGCAAGGTGACGCTCTACCACTGAGCTACACCCGCAAACCGTTCACTGTTTTTATGATTCCAAAAATCTTTAGATTTGTCAACCCCTACTCCAAAAATTTTTTGAATCCCACGGTTTAAAGGGTTTCTGACTGCTGTTTCAAGGTTTCCCCGGTTAAAGCTGGAGTGGTAGACGCAGACAAAATGGCTGTAGAGTCTACGGTTGTATGGGGATAGGTGGCACTGTGCTTGATTTGACGCATTAAGTTTGCCATTTCAATGGCATCCATGGCATAGTTCCAACCGTGATTTGCCTTAATTCCCGCTCGTTCTAAGGCTTGCTGCATGGTGTCGGTGGTTAAAATGCCAAAAATCACCGGAACTCCCGTCTGAAACGCTGTGGCTGCAATACCTTTGGACACTTCCGCCGAAACATAATCAAAATGGGGGGTTTGTCCACGAATCACAGCCCCTAAACAAATAATCGCATCATAGCGATGAGTTAATGCTAACTGATGGGCGACTAAGGGAATCTCAAAACTCCCAGGAACCCAAACATAATCGACTTGTGTTCCCTGGGGTTCGGGATTAATTCCATGTCGTTTTAAACAATCTTGACACGCTTCTAACAGTTTGGTCGTCACTAAATCATTAAATCGACCAATCACAATTGCAAACCGCAGGGAGTCTGTTTGAGTAAAATTTCCCTCAAAAACCGCCATTATTAATGATCCTTTTTCTGATAAACCCTGGGGGAATCACTGGTTAAACGGCTGAGGAGAATTGTCCCCAACGGTCTAACCCTCAATTCCCACCGTCGATTAAACCACTAAGTAGTTTAATACACCGACTAAAATAACCAACGCCAACCAGAGGCCAGAACCCACATAGAGCAAAGGCTTAGATTGGCTCCAGTATTGAGGGGCAGCATAGGCGAAGGGAACGCCTACTACCATCACAAAGGATAAAATCACCAGTGCCGCGAGGACAACTTGAAACAGAATTGTTAACATTTTTTTCTCCCAACTTGACTTGGCAGTAAGTATAAATACGGCTGACAGGCTCACCGAATCCTGTTTAGCGGTTCATAGTTAAACCTACCAGAAATTGCCACCTGTGAGAAGAGGAGCAGGGGGAGAACAGGAGCAGGGGGAGGGGGAGTGTTAATTAGGAGATAGGGGTTTAGACATAAAAATTTGATTTTTATGAACGGAATAATGAGTTGCTGAATCTATGAATTGATTTAGGGTTTGATTGGGTTCTGGTGTTTTTGAATTCAGGATGGAAGTTTGATTAATTGTAGAGAGTGTAAATTGAGTTTTTTTTACGGCTTCTGCTAAGGGTTCTAATTGTTCAGACATGGATTTTTGTCGCTCTAAGCGTTGAGTTGATCCAAATAATCGACCTAAACCATTAATTAAGTTTTTGAGGTTATTTTGTAATTGTTCATCGCCTGTTAATTGATTCACATCCTCACTAATTTGTTGTAGGGTTTGCAAAGTATTTCGAGTTGAGGTTAGAGTTTCTTGAATCAGCATTAAATTTTCAGGATCACTCACCGCTTTTGATAAGATTCTTAAATTGGCTGAGGTGGCTTCGGCATTCGCAGAGGTGGCTTCTAAACTTTCGATAATTCTGGCTTGTTGTAACTGCGTCATAATCGGGGTGAGGCTTCCCACTAAAACACTTAATTCTTGAGTCGTTTTATTAATATTTTCTAAGGTGGAAATTAAGGTGAAACGATTGTTAGCTAATAACCCATTCAATTGATGACTCAGATCCGTAATTTGATCGGCTGCACGGGCTACGGAATTCGCGGATTCAACGGTTGCTTTTGATACTTCTTTTGTATCTTGTCTCACCTGTGTTGAGAGATTACTAATTTCTGAGGTGAAAGATGTAATCCCCTGATTTACGGATTGATTTAAACCGCTAATTCCGGTATCAACGGATTCATTTAAGTCTTTAATTTCGGATTGAGCAACAACTAAAAAATCAGATAATTTTCCGGTTAATTTTGTGGTAGCTTGTGCGGCAGTTGCTGTGGTTTGAGCCGCACTATTCAAATTAGCATATAACTGAGGATTTCCATAAAGTTCGGAAAATTCATATAAACTGGCAATCAACCTCATAATATCAATACCGAGTTCCCCTGGAATTCGAGCTTGATTACAAAGAATGATTTCAGGACAATCAGAACTGAGCGGATCTAGATCTGCTATGTTTTGAGGGATATTTCCTTTAGGAATAATATCAACGTATCCCTCATTTAATAAACCAATTTGATTCGATTGAATGATAACATTCCGAGGGATTGTGAAGTTATTCGATGTAATTTCTAAGATGACATCGACCGAATTTAAACCGGGTTTGAGTTCGGTTACTCGACCGATTTTAACGCCTCGATATCGTACAGGTGTTCCGATTTGTATAGCTGACGCATCAGGAAATTCTGCAATCAGATTGTAACTACGAGTTCCTAAACTAATATTTTTAATCCATAAAATAATAGCTCCTAGTAAACCTAACCCTAACAGGATTAACAAGCCAACAGATCCTTCTCGAACGGCGCGAGATCGCATATTTTTACCCTCTTTAAATCAGGATAACCTGAGAACCGGATTAATGGCACATTACCTTAACTTAACTGTACAACAACTTGGTTGTTTAATAGCATTTGATTGGTTAATAAATCTTCGACGGTTATGCGTAAAAATCGTTTCTCATCTACTTGGAATAAAACTTTAACGCGATCGCTTCCGGGGTTTCCGGGGGGATTTAATTGAGCAATGCTTCGACCTCCTTGGGTATCGTTTAATGATTGTACAATTTGGCGTTGATCTAAACGACGAGTCATTAAGCGATCGCCATCAAAATAAACTTCTGTTCCCCCGCTTTCATCACCCAATTCCCCTAAAATTAATTCAATACTCGGTTGATTTTCTAAAGATGCACCCAAGACTAATTCGACAGGCGTTGTCATGGGATAAGGTTGACCGGATTTAATAATCGGATGCCAACTATGGCAATTATCCCGACGGTTCCAATAACGAACTCCATAACTATGATATAAAAAATCTTCGATTTTTGCGCCTTGACTTAATTGTAAAGCACCGTGAGAAATAGCTTCAAAGGGTTTCTCACAACGAATTTTGTTAGAATCAAAATATTTCTGAATCCAAGTTTGTACCGCCGGGATTTGAGCACTTCCTCCTACTAATAAAACCGCATCAATATCGGAGATTTCAATTCCTTGGCGACGAGCTTGTTGAAAGACTTTCCCAATGGAATCATCTAAGGTTTCAAAAAAATGAGCTTTCGTTAAAATGGTTTCAAATTGACTGCGAGTTAAGGTTAATTCATAACTGTCTAAGGTTTCATCATCAAAATAAACTTCTGTAGCTTGGGTTTGTAAGGATAGTTTAATTTTTAAACGTTCTGCTAAACGAGTCGTTAATGCTGTTTTTGGTAAATTTTGGGTTTGGGTAAAATAATTGACTAACCAATGATCAATATCAGAACCGCCTAAATTTTGTCCAGCTTTGGCTAAAACCCTAGCGGTTTTTACCCGTTGTCCTGATGATTCTGCAAAGGATTTTTGACCCCATTTTAAAATAAATCCTAATGGTTTTTTATTGCTATTTTCGTTTAAGCGAACTAAGGATAAATCTAAGGTTCCGCCACCTAAATCAATCACTAATAAAAGTTCTTGATCAGCTAGTCCATAGCCTAAAGCTGCTGCTGTCGGTTCATCTAAGAGTTGGATTTGTTCAACATCCAGAGATTGAGAAACTTTTCCTAACCAATAGCGATAGGATTCAAAACTATCAACGGGAACGGTAAAAACCAGGGAATCAACCGTTATCGGCATTTGACGAATGGTATCAATAATTCCGCTTAAAAATAATTCTCCAACTTGTTCAAAAGTAATAATTTGACCATCAAGTTCAGGTAAAAATCCTTGAATATTGCTCCCAATTCCGCGTTTAAAGTTCCTAAAAAAACGAGAGTCATTACTAATATCATACCCTCCATCCCGCACTTGTTGACCTAATAAACAGTCGCCTTGATTGGCATCTTTAAGATAAATTAAACTAGGAATTAAAGGAGGATTTTGACTGGAAATTAAGGATAAATTAGGAAGTTTTAAAGTTTCAGGTTGTTGTGTAGCTGGATTCCAACGAGAAATAACAGTATTACTGGTTCCAAAATCAATCGCAATAGTCATTGTTCTTCAGGGTTTTTCTTAAAAAAATTAAGAGTTTGCTTCTTTTTCTAATGTTAACGTAACCGGGCCATCATTTTCGATCAAAACTTGCATCATCGCGCCAAATTTCCCGGTTTCGACTTTTAAACCACTCAAACGTAATTTTTCTACAAATTGTTCATAGCGTTTTTCTGCGATTTCGGGAGGCGCAGATTGATCAAAGGACGGACGGCGACCTTTGCGACAATCTCCATAGAGGGTAAATTGACTGACCACTAATAGTTCACCTCCGATTTCTTGAACGGATTTTTCCCATTTTCCCGTCGGGTTTTCCGGGTCAGGAAATAATCTTAATTCTAAACATTTTCGCACCATCCAGTTGAGTTCAATTTCACGATCGGTTTCAGCAATTCCTACTAATAAATTAAGTCCTCTTCCAATTTGACCAATAATTTCTCCATCAACCATGACTTGAGAACGATTAACACGCTGAATAATGACCCGCATAACAGTTATCAGTTATCAGTTATCAGTTTGTAGGAGTGGAGTTATCTTGATCATGTCAACTTAAGCTGAAAAAATGGATAACCCCACACCTACCTATCAACAGTTAAGCTTATTTACCAAATCCTTTCCCTCGGTTTGTGGAAGGTAAACACAAACAATTATTCAGTTGAGAACGCAGGGTTTCATGATCTAATTCTTGACCAATTAATACTAATTGGGTTTTGGGTGATCCTTTCCATTCATCATCATCAATTGAAAACCGTTTTCCGCTTAAGTGAAAAATATGGCGTTTGGGACTTTCATCAAACCATAAAATTCCTTTAGCTCGAAATACACTAGCCGGAAGTTGGTTATCTAAAAAGTATTGAAATTTTCTCAAAGAAAGCGGTTGATCACTTTGAAATGAAAGGGAAGTAAAGCCATCATTTTCTAAGTGGTTAGAATGATCATGATGGTGTTTATGGTCATGATCATGATGGTGATGATGATGGTGTTCATGGTCATGATCGTGATCATGATCGCAATGTTCATCACAGACATGATCCTCATGATCATGGTCATGGGAATCAGATTCAGGGTTAAAATATTTATCGGATTCAAATAATCCTACACTCAGAACTAAGGGAAGGGGAACTTCAGAGTTTTTAGTGCGTAGAATTCGAGCATCTTTTTTCATCTCCCGAATTCTAATTTCTAATAAATCGACATCGGCTTCATCCACCAAATCGGTTTTATTTAAAATAATAATATCCCCGTAAGCAATTTGGCTATTTGCAGCTTGGCTATTAAATAAATCCAAACTAAAATTTGCACAATCAACTAAGGTGACAATGGAATCTAAACGGGTCATATCCCGTAATTCAGTGCTTAAAAATGTAAGTGCAACGGGAAGCGGATCAGCAAGTCCTGTGGTTTCTACCACCATATAATCGACTTTTTCAGGACGTTCTAAAACCTTATAAACCGCATTCACTAAATCTTCATTAATGGTGCAACAAACGCAACCATTACTTAACTCAACCATTGTATTATCTTCGTCGGTCTTGACAATCAGTTCATTATCAATCCCAATTTCACCAAACTCATTCACCAAGACGGCGGTTTTGATTCCCTGTTGATTCGATAAAATATGATTCAGCAGGGTGGTTTTCCCACTTCCTAAGAAGCCTGTAATAATGGTGACAGGCATTCCTCGCTTGGGATCATCCATTGTTAATTCTGGGTTAGGGGTTATGGCCGATTGCATAAGGCTACTACCAAAAACGTCAAAAACTTAAACTTGTAATTGTTAGTGTATCGTATTCTTAGGAAGATGACTACATTAGATCTCAATCCTGAAACGTCTCAAACAGTGATCGGTTCAAGATTTAACTTAAAGGTTATGGAACAAAACCTTTAATAATTGCTCAACAATAATTTTCCAGGTAAAGTTTTTATTCACAAAATCCGGCCCGATTTTTTGCAGGGTTTGATAAAGATTTCCTTTTTCAAGGACGGTTTCCATTAAACTTAATAAATGGTCTTGATTGGGTTCTAAAAAGAAGCGAATTTCACCTGTCGGTAATGTGATTTTCTCAAAGGTACTGCTAATTTTATAGGCTAATTGATCAGTGGTAAAATCATCCGTTGGCCCCCCTTGGGTACAAATCACGGGAACTCCACAGGCGATCGCTTCTAATACTGGAAGATTAAATCCTTCGGCGGAATAAGGAGAGACATAAGCATCCGCCGCTTGATAAAGTTGTGCCATTTCCAGGGAAGATAAATTGTTACCAATATATCGTAATCGAGAAGAAACTCGCTGTAATTCTTTCTCATTTAAACTATCTTGTGTGGCTTGTTTCAGATAATCTTTTGAGGGAAAAATTGCATCTCTTCCTTTTAAAATGAGTCGAGCTTCTGGATATTTTTCGGTAATGGTAGCAAAGGCTTTTAAAATTCGATCAATGCCTTGACGTTCATTCCACATCACCCCAATATTGAGGAAAATAAAATTATCATTCCATCCCCATGATTGGCGAATTTCTTGCCGTTTTTCTTCGGATAATGGATGATAAATTTGAGGATCAACTCCCAATGGAATGACCACAACTCGTTCAGGAACCGCACCACTACGAATAAATCCTTCCCGCGACCAATGGGAAGAGGTAATAATTAAGGTCTCTGAATTTTGATGCGCTTCTCGAAAGCAATCAATTTTCATTCCATTTAAAATAGAACGCGGTACAATTCCCCATTCTGTACAACCAAAAATTGCGGTTTTTTTACTGGTCGAATTTTGTAAATTAAACGGACAATAAAGTCGCAAGGTGACATCTGCTTTTTGGTGGGTTTCAGGAACCGGAATTCGATCTAATATATCCTCGGCTTCAGGACTTAATAACTGTTTACTCGGTTTCCATTCTGAGGTGACATAGGGAATATCTTGATGAAAAACTTTTAAAGCTGGATATTTGACCATTTCTAACAGTTGATAACTGTTAATAAAGGAATAGGAATGGGGAATATCTCGCCATCCTTCGACAATAATACTGTGAGGAGAGGATAAAGAAACTGGGAGGTTATTTTGAGGAATTGCCCAGGATATCGGATTTTCTTGTTGAGCAATTTCTAATAGTTGATCAACGGTATGTTTCCAAGTATAATGTTGTTTGATCCATTGGGGAGCCAATGTTTGAGCTTGTTCTCGCCATTGAGGCTGATCAATCACTTCTTGCATTAATTCGGCTAAATGTTCCCAGTCAGGATGAAAGAAAAATCGGCTTTGATTGTGAATAATTTGGGTTTTAAACCGAGTCTTAATTTTTAAACTAAACGGCTCATTGATAATTTCTTCTGTTGCACCTCCCGAACTACAAATAATCGGTAATCCCGATGCAGCGGCTTCTAATACAGATAAATTAAAAGCAGTAGCAACATCTGCGGCTAAATAAGCATCAGAAACTTGATATAATTGAGCTAAAGCTGTACAAGATAAAGGTTGATTTAGATAGGCAATTTTCGGATAAATTTTAACCCATTGTTCCTCGGTTAAGATTTTTTCAAAAGCCTCCGCTAACCAGTGATCTGAGTTGTGAAATACATCTGAACCTTTTAAAACTAATCTCGCCTGGGGATAATCATCTACAATTTCAGCAAAAGCTTTTAAAATCGGTTTAAGTCCATCTTGATCCTGTAAACTTCCCACATGGAGAAAAATAAAATAATCTTCCCATCCCCATTGTTTTCTGAGTTGAATTTTTTCTGTTTTATTTATAGGATAATAGATGCTAGGATCAACACCCCAAGGAACAACTTTAATCTGTTGAGGATTTAAACCACTTCTGATCAATCCTTCCCTCGACCATTGGGAGGGAGTAATAATCGTAATATCAGGATTAATAACTTGATTTTTTAAATGAAATAACGGTTTAAGGGGGGAGGAAGAATCAATTAAAATTCCCCAAGGTGCAGTGGCATAAATTAGGGTTTTTCGACTGTTAGAAGAGTTAAAATTAAACGGTTGATACACTCGTAACGTTACATCAACCGCCGGATTAATAGCCGAGGGAATTTGTTGTAACTGGGTTTCTAATTCAGGAGTTAAGAACCCCGTGAAAGTTTGCCACTCCGGTTTCAAGCCTGGCATTTCTTGATGGGTAATTTTTAACGAGGAACGCCTTAGCATTTCCAACAGTTGGAATTGATGAGTAATGCTATAGGAATAGGGAATAAAACGCCAGCCTTCAACATGAATTTGCATAGAGAACCTTCTACCCAGATACAACTTTTTAGGAAATTTTAAACGATCTAATTGAGTCATTATAAATTAAATCAGAACTTAAAAAATAATGAATAACCCATCTTTTAAAATCTCCTCTTGACCAATAGTGTTTTAATGATTAAACTGAATAACGGAGGTGGCTTTAATTAAAATCCGGTCTTGATCAGTCTCCGCCGATTCGACTTACCCATAGCTAGACCATGAAATCTGAACGCCGTATCTCATTTTCCCTCTCTAGTCTGTTTATAATTGTAGCATCGGTTTTTCTGCTGATCCTGCTTTGGCAGCTTCGAGGTTTAATCGTTTTATTAATGATTTCTGTTGTTTTAGCGGCTTCCATTGTTCCGATTGTGAATTGGGCGGAAAAAAAACAGGTTCCTCGATGGTTAGCCGTTGTTTTTGTGTATCTTACATTAATTGCAGGATTAACCGGATTTGGATTAGTAATTGGGCCAGCAGTAGTAGATCAAATTACATTATTAGTGCGTCAATCTCCGATTTTTGCTGAACAAATTATTGGCATAGCAACGGATTTAGCGAGTCGATTAGGGGAGGATACTTCCACCTTTATTGAACAATTGATTGATCCTCAATCCTTAACGAATTGGGTGATTCGTTCCAGTCAACAATTAATTTTACGTTCCTACGGAATTACGAGAGGAATATTAGGTGGAGTTGCCAGTTTAATTTTAGCTTTATTTATTTCCGGCTATATGGTCGCTGATAGTCAAACCTTAATTCACAGTTTTATTCAATTTTTTCCCCATCCTTGGAATGAACGATTAGCTCAACAAATCAATCCCATTAGTCAACGCATGGGAGGATATCTTCGCGGACGAATTCTGGTGTCTGCAATTTTAGGTGTAGCAACGACAACCGGGTTAGGATTTTTAGGGTTAAAAGATTTTGCCATTGGTTTAGGAGCGATCGCCGCAGTCACGAATTTAATTCCCTTTATCGGCCCAATTTTAGGAGCGATTCCCGCCTTAATTGTGGCTTTAGCTAAAGGAGGATTTTTAGTCGTTTGGGTTTTAATATTATATGGAATTATTCAAAATGTTGAAACCTACGTTCTTGATCCGTTATTAGTCGGTTCATCCGTCGGAATTCACCCGTTATATCAATTGTTATCCGTCTTAGGAGGTGTACAAGTTTTAGGAATTATGGGAGCATTAATTGTTCCCCCTTGGTTCGCTGGAGTTGCTGCTTTAGTTGAAAATCTCTATCTACAACCCAAATTAATTTCTGAACAAAAAGAGGAAATTTTACCTCCCTCTGAGTCTGGTTCCTCTCCTCAATTTCCTTAAGGTTTCGATTAGGATTTACCCCAGTTTATCATGAAATTAGAAACTTTTTTTTGGAAGAAACCCACCGGATGGTCAGTCAAATCCTTTCCCCCCCTGGATTCAAATCAAACCCTTGTAATTGTATTTGGTGCGGTTCAATTTCAGGACTATCTTGATCCTTTAATGACTTTAAAAAACGCTTATCCTCACTCCCATTTTATCGGTTGTTCAACGGCGGGAGAAATTTTTGGATCAACCTTAATCGAGGACAGCTTAACCGTCAGTGTGTTGCAATTTCAAACTACTTCGTTAAAAACAGCATTTTGTTCCTTACAAGCCATCACCAGCCTCTCAAACCCCTTTCAAAGACAAGAATCTTCTTATCAAGCTGGTTATTTAATTGCTCAACAACTCAGCGATCCTCAGTTAAAAGCGGTGTTTATTTTAGGAGACGGTCTACAACTCAATGGAAGTGAATTTCTACGAGGTTTAAATTCAATTTTATATGAAAGTTCGGTGTTAAATTCCTCCGAACCCATCGTAATTGTTGGAGGATTAGCAGCCGATCATCATCAATTTAAACGCACTTGGGTTTTACACGAGAGTTTACCCCAAAATAGTGCAGTTTCCGCAGTGGGATTTTATGGAGATGATATTGCGATTAGCTATGGTTCCCAAGGCGGTTGGACAATCTTTGGGCCAGAACGCAAAGTCACTTATTCTCACCATAATATTTTGTATGAATTAGATCATAAACCCGCTTTACAACTTTATCAAGAATATCTCGGTAAATATGCTCGAAATTTGCCCACCAGTGGCTTATTTTTTCCCTTAGCATTAGGAACCCCCTTAGCGCGAAAACGCACCGTCAGAAGCCTTACAGCCTTCAATGAAGACACAAAATCCCTCGTTTTTACCGGAGATATTCCGATGGGTTCCATCGCTCAACTGATGCGGGGAAATTATGAGCGTTTAGTCAATGGAGCCTTAGCCGCCGCGCTGATTACTCGCAATAGTCATCAACGAAAAATCGGAGAATGGGAACAGCAGAAATTGACCCCCAGTGAGACAATGAAAGTAGAACCGACTTTAGCCATTGCCATTAGTGGTTCAGGTCGGAGACTAGTTCTGGGAGAGCGAACTGAGGAAGAATTAGAAGCTACACTAGATGAATTACCCCCAGGAACCCAACAAATGGGATTTTACTCCTACGGGGAATTAGCTCCCTCTGGTGTTGCCTCCCTCTGCGAATTGCATAATCAAACCATGACCTTAATTACCATTCGAGAAAATAGTAGCTAACTCTAGGGTGCGGTCGTCCTGAACCTGGGTTTATCCCTATCTTCTTTGTTCCCAATAGTTGCATTCTTGACTTCTTCACTCTTAAGATTCTATGCACTACGCGCTCCAACGCCAACTCAGACGCCTGGGTCTTGATCCGCAGACTCTTCCAGTTGATCTGGCAACTTGGCAAGAATTTTTGGAACGAGTCAGCCGCAGTTACACTGACGCTGATCAAGAACGCTATCTGATGGAGCGATCGCTCACCTTGTCCTCCCGGGAACTGTTAGAGTTATACAACCAACAAAGTCAAGAGTCAGAAGCTCGCTTACAAGCAGAACGCGATCGCCTACGCTCTATTATTAGTTCCTTGGGAGCCGGATTATGTATTTTAGATCCCCAAGGCGGTTTATTATCCATGAACCCGGAAGCCGAACGGTTGCTGGGATGGTCAGAACCAGAATTAGTGGGAAACTCGCTGTTAGACCACATTGGAGCTCGGTCTCAATTATCTTTGAAAGGGTTTCAACGACTGGGGACATCTTCAGCCACTGGGTTAGCATCCCTGATCAAACCCATCGAGTCCAGTGATGATCAATTTATCTGTGCCAATGGTAATATTTTGTTTGTTTCCTATGTGTTAACCCCGATTTTAGAACAAAATACATTGGTCGGAGTCGCCTTAATCTTTTTAGATATTACTGAACGTAAACAAGCACAATTAAAAGCTGAACGATCCATTTCTTTATTACAAGCGACTTTTGATTCAACAGATGCCGGAATTCTAGCCGTTGATCGCATGGGAAAAGTTTTAAATTTTAATCAGAAATTTGTGGAAATGTGGCAAGTTCCCTCCACATTATTAAAGCCACCCCAGGATCAATCGGTATTAGCTTTTGTGTTAAGACAGTTAAAAGATCCGCCTCGATTTCTTAGAACTGTCATGCAGTTATCTTCCGAACCCCATACCCCGACTTATGATGTGGTAGAGTTTAAAGACGGACGAATTTTTGAATTATATTCCCATCCCTCAGAAATGGGAGAAAAATTAGTGGGAAGAGTGTGGAGTTTTCGGGATATTACTCAACGAAAACGAGTAGAAAAAGCGTTACAATATCGCGTTGAATTTGAACAATTAATCACCCATTTATCAACTCATTTTATTAGTTTAACAACGGATGAAATTGAAAATGGAATTCAACAAGCATTACAACGAATTAGTACCTTTATAGGGGTAGATCAAAGCTATTTATATTTATTCGCTGATCCTAAAATTCAGATGAATTCGATTTATCAATGGTTGGCAATCAAAACTCCTCCTCGCCCTCAACAAAAGACAAAATTAACAGATTTGTTAAAGAAAGTTTCGGGATATAAACTGTATGGGGCTGATATTCCTTGGATAGAACGACAACTCAATCGCTACGAAAATATTTATCTTTCCATTCAAGATTTACCCCCAGAAGCACTCCGAGATTTAGAGTATTTACAACAATTTCATCCGGTTACTGACTTATCCTCCGATTCTCAAATCGAACACTTCCCTCACATCCAATCGATTATTTTAATTCCCTTGGTCTGTCGTCGGGCGATTGTCGGATTTCTGCGGTTTGATTCCATTCATTCGAGTTATACTTGGTCATCAGATAGTATTGCTTTATTAAAAATGGTCGGAGAAATGTTTTCTAATGCCATTGAACGCAAACAAACCGAAGAATTTCTGCGACAAACCGAAGCAAAATATCGCAGTATTTTTGAAAATGCCGCCGAAGGAATTTGTCAAACCACCCTGGACGGTCAATATCTTAGTGCTAACCCCGCTTTAGCTAGAATTCTAGGGTATGAATCTCCTGAACAGTTATTACAAATGCTCACCAATATTCGGGAACAATTATATGTTAATCCCACCCGTCGAGATGAATTTATTGCAGCTATTCAAACCCATCATTCTGTATCCGCTTTTGAATCCCAAGTGTATCGTCGAGACGGAACCATTATTTGGATCTCAGAAAATGCCCGTGCGGTTCGGGATAAAACTGGACAATTATTATGTTTTGAAGGAACCATTGAAGATATTACTGAAAGTAAACAAGCCGCAGAAGCGTTAAAACAAGCCAAAGAAGAAGCTGTTGCCGCAAACCGAGCGAAAAGTACCTTTTTAGCCAATATGAGTCATGAACTTCGCACTCCCCTAAATGCCATTATTGGCTATAGTGAAATTTTAGCCGAGGAAGCCGAAGATGAAGGGTATGGTGAAATTGTTCCTGATTTAGAACGAATTCGCACCGCCGGACGCAACTTATTAGCCTTAATTAACGATATTTTGGATATTTCTAAAATTGAAGCCGGTCGCATGGATTTATATTTAGAAACTTTTCAAATTTCTATGTTAATTGAGAGCGTCGTCACCACAGCCCAGCCTTTGGTCGATCAAAATAGAAATAGATTAAATATTAATTATGCTCCTGATACGCCCAACACCATGCACGCCGATTTAACGAAAGTTCGACAGGTGTTGTTGAACCTCCTCAGTAATGCTGCCAAATTCACCTCCGAGGGTGAAATTACCCTCAATGTGGGTCGCACCCAAACCCTCCCGCCCGAAGTGTTTCTCGATGCTGATCCGCTCCGGTATCCCCCCTCGGATTATATCCAATTCCAAGTTCAAGATACCGGCATTGGCATTAGCCCCGAACAACGAAAAATTTTGTTTCAACCGTTTACCCAAGGAGATGCTTCTACAACTCGCCGTTATGGAGGAACCGGGTTAGGTCTCACCATTAGTCAACGCTTTTGCCACATGATGCACGGTGATATTAGCGTTGATAGCGAATTAGGTCACGGCTCCACCTTTACGATTTATTTGCCCCTGTCGGTGTCATCCCAGGTTCCAGGGTCAGAGAACCCCGATTTAGAAGCCCTACAGGGAGCAATTGCACCGGATGCCGACCTAGAATTCATTGAGGATGAACCCGCTCCCAGGGTTCCAGGTCAATCGATTACGGTTTTAGTAATTGATGATGATGCTAATACCCGCGACTTAATTGAGCGATCGCTGGTTCGGGAAAGACTACGGGTCGAAACCGCAGTCACAGGGGAAGAAGGGCTTCAGCTTGCCCGTCAGCAACGTCCTGATGCAATTATCTTAGATATTATTCTACCGAAAATGGACGGTTGGACGGTATTATCGACATTAAAAGCCGATCCAGATCTCGCGGAGATTCCTGTGATCGTGTTGTCGTTTATCAGCAACAAAAATCGAGGCTTTGCTCTAGGTGCATCGGACTATCTAACCAAACCGTTTGATGGCAAGCGCCTGGCTGCTCTACTGAGTAAGTATCAACCGGATCGCAAACAGGATCTTCTTCCTGGGGCGGATCAGATTTTAGTGGTTGAAGATGATGCTACCACTCGACAACTGTTACGAGGGTTATTACAGCGACAAGGCTGGATTGTACTAGAAGCAGAAAATGGTCAGGAGGCGTTGCAAATCATTCAACACTCACCCCCAACATTGATTCTGCTCGATTTAGTTTTGCCTCAAAAAAGCGGTTTTGAGTTAATTCATGACCTTCATCGAACCGAGCAGTGGGCAAATATCCCGATTATCGTCCTGACGGCGGCTGAATTAACCTCCACAGAGTGGATACTATTACGGGGCTATGTCGAGCAGATTCTTCAGAAAGGCAGTTATAGCTGTGAAGATCTTTTACGAGAAATTCAGATCTTATTAAATGCCAGCCTGAAACAAGCCCCTGTTAAGTCCTAAATCATCAAAACTCTAAGGCTAAACTATTAACGTTGAGATTGGATCATGGTAAAGATTTTATTAGTTGAAGATAATGAAATGAATCGGGATATGCTTAAACGGCGTCTAGTCCGAAAAGGCTATGAGGTATTGATCGCGGTGGATGGCGCTGAGGGTGTAGAATTAGCCCGTTCAATGATGCCCAATTTAATCCTAATGGATATGAGTTTACCTGTGATGGATGGTTGGGAAGCTACCCGACAAATTAAAGCTGATGCTAAAACCGGAAGCATTCCTGTCATTGCTCTGACGGCTCATGCTATGGCTGGTGATCGGGAAAAATGTTTAAAAGCAGGATGTGATGATTATGATACAAAACCCGTGGAATTTCCGCGATTGTTAGAAAAAATCGAAATTTGTTTAAAGAAAGCCCCCACACCCTGAGTTTAACTTCCTTGAATCAGGTCAGGTTCCTTTGTATTCCTGTACCGTTCAAAGTCTCTCAATTTTTGCCAGTGTTTAGCCACACTACTGATCCGATCAAACACCCTAGATGGAGGCGTGGCACTCGATGTTGCTATCCCAAAATAAGCGTAGGAGCCACGAATAGAGATGGACGCTGAACCTGATCGTGTACTAATTGTGGATGATAATGAAGTCAACCGTGACCTGCTGGCCAAACGCCTCCAGCGTCAAGGTTATAGGGTGACTGTGGCTTCTAATGGCTTTGAAGCTTTGGAACTGATAGCCTCAATGTCCCTGGATTTGGTGTTGCTGGATATTATGATGCCTCAGATGAATGGTTATCAGGTGTTAGAAACGTTGAAGGCTGATCCGGCTTTACGTCATATTCCAGTGGTCATGATTTCGGCGGTTAATGATATTGATAGTATTGTTCGTTGTATTGAATTAGGGGCGGAAGATTATTTATCGAAACCGTTTAATCCGGTTTTATTAAAAGCTCGGATTAATGCTTGTTTGGAAAAAAAACGATTGCGCGATCAAGAACAAGCTTATTTAAAAAAATTAGCTGAAGAACAGGAAAAAGCCGAACGATTATTATTAAATATTTTACCGGAAGCGATCGCCCAACGATTAAAACGGGGTGAAAGTACGATTGCGGATAGTTTCGCAGATGTTACGGTTTTATTTGCAGATATTGTTAATTTTACAAAATTATCCGCTAATTTATCCCCAGCTGAATTAGTGGAAATTTTGAATGAAATTTTTTCTGCCTTTGATGAATTAGCGGAAACATATCAATTAGAAAAAATTAAAACTATTGGGGATGCTTATATGGTGGTGGGGGGATTACCGACTCCTCGTTCTGATCATGCGGAAGCGATCGCCAATATGGCCTTAGATATGCAAAAAATGATCGGTCAATTTCGGCTGCAAAACAATGAACCTGTGCAAATGCGAGCTGGAATTAATACCGGTGCCGTGGAAGCCGGGGTGATTGGTACAAAAAAGTTTACCTATGATTTATGGGGAGATACGGTCAACACCGCAAACCGCATGGAATCTCATGGAGTCGCGGGGAAAATTCAAGTCACCGTCGCCACCTATGAACGTTTAAAAGATCAATATATTTTTGAAGAACGAGGCATTATTGATGTGAAAGGAAAAGGTGAAATGCAAACTTATTTTCTCATCGGTCGAAAATGATTAAGGGAGTTAACAGTTGTTCTGGACTTAATGACTCATCCTCCGAGGTTCCTGATATAATGGAACCGTAAACGTAACGGTTGAACCTAATCCTTCTCCTAAACTATAAAACTTAACGGTTCCCCCCATAGTTTGGATTAATTTTTGTGAAATCACTAACCCTAAACCTGTTCCTCCATATTGACGGGTATACCCTCCATCAACTTGAGAAAACGCTTTAAATAATCGATCTTGTTTTTCAATGGGAACCCCAATTCCTGTATCCGCAACCCGAAATTCCACAAACCCCGGAAATTCTTGATTTTGAAAGACAATGGTTTGTTTGAGAATCCCTAAACTAATATTAATTCCTCCTTCGTGGGTAAATTTAATCCCATTTCCGACTAAATTTAACATCACTTGTAACAAGCGTTGATAATTTCCATAAACAATAATTTCATCTTCATAATCGGCTTTTTGTACCGTAAAGGTTAATCCTTTTTCTTGAACTTGAGCTCGTGTAAAATGTTCAATTTCTTGCAAAAGTTCATTGACTTTAATTAAAGCTAAGTCAATCTCCATTCTTCCAGCTTCAATTTTAGCAATATCTAAAACATCATTAATTAAGTTTAATAAATGTAAAGCTGCACGATGGGCTTCCTGAATAAATTCTGTTTTCTCTTCAGGATCATCAACCAAGCCATCTAAAATTAACTTTAAAAACCCAATAATTCCATTTAAAGGAGTGCGTAATTCATGGGAGGTATTCGCTAGAAATTCACTTTTTAACCGAGATAGGGCAACCGCTTCCATTCGAGCTTCTTCGAGTTCTTGATACAAGGTAGCGTGAGCAATTGCTGTTCCCACATGAGTCGCTAATTCTCGGATAAATTCGACTTCTGTTGCTGTCCATTGTCGGAAGCGATCGCACTGTTGTAAACTAATAATGCCATTGGGTTGATCTTGATAAGAAGTCGCTACCACTAAAATCGAATAACGTTGATAAGGATCATGCTCAGGAGAGGTACGTTCCACCACAATTGGTTCTAAGGTAGCTAGGGCTTGTGTCCATCCCAATTCCTCCGTAATCGACAAATCTAAACCTAACATCATGGGAAATTCTTCTAGGCGATATTCCGCCACCACTTGGGTTTGTTGTAAACTCCAATTGTCCAAGGGGACAACTCGATAGGGACATAAAATACAACGACTAACCCCTAAAACTTGTCCTAAACTATTAACCGTTTGTTGCCAAATTTGTTTTAAATCTAAAGTGCGACGAATTTTTTGAGCAATTTGACTTAATAAGGTTTGATAAATATGGGAACTAGGGGGAACGGTGCGACAGATCGTTCCGGCAATTTGAATCAACATTTTTTGAGGCATATCTAATGTTGAAGGCAGAGAACGATAGGCAACAATCTCGGCTAAATTCACATCTAAATTGTCTTCAGTTTCTTCAAGGACACACCCCATCACCAAAACTTTATTTGATAAGCCCCTAGAAACTAAAATGGGACTCATAATTAATTCCAAAGCAATATATTTTTCTTCGTAGGAAAAAGAATAAACAAAATGTTCTGGAATTAAACTACTCAAAACCCGACGCACGCGGTCTTCATAGGGAGACAAGACAACGGGTTTAAAATCATCTCGAATGGATGAGCCAATAATTTTATTCGTCGCTAATGGATAATCATCCTGTCGTTGCCAATAAAAGGATAAATACTGACCCTCGGCATTTTGAACAAAAACCAGATCAGCACCTAACTCTTGCCAGATCTGGTTAGCCGAACTTGAACTGGTAAACTGAGAATTCCTGTCTAAGTTCATCCGTATCCGCGACTATGGTCTTAACTTGAGTCCCTAACATCGAAGTCTTTAGTCGCGCCTCCTACTCAACTATACACAGCTATCTCCGTGAATCTGAGGAGTGAGAATCAAGGACACCCCAATCAACACGCTTACCGATTAATCAGGGATTCTATTTTAATCATTCCATTCCCCTCGCGGCGGAATCGGAGGATTACGAGGCAGAGTTAAAGCCAGTTCATCCTCTGGACGTTCTCCTCGCAGCCATTGACGTAAAGCGGTTTCAATCACCTTACTGGGGTCATTGGTGAGATGTTTAATTTGATTGAGTAACTCCGCATCAATGTGGATTGAAACCTCCACTTTCTGCGTTGTATTGGGTGAAGAAAATGTATTTTTTTCCATAACAAATCAGATCCTAACGTATAAAAACTTTTAACTCTAGGGCAGGGTGTTCTGAGGGTAATATTTCAGGGGTAATGTTTCAGCCCATGCCCGCAGAAAAACAGACCCACTGATCTTACAGGGGGTTGTACTTTTTATTCTACTCTCCTCAGTGGGAAAAATGGTTTTTATGGTTTGGGATAAGCCGAGGAAGGTTTAAAAGAACTAGCAGGTTTTCCATCTAAGGCTTGTAACATAAAGTCACGCCAGATGGGAGCCACAATGGTTCCGCCTGTTGCCCCATAGGTCAGGGGAGTATAGTCATCATTTCCCACCCAAACAGCCGTTGATAAATCAGGAGTATAGCCCACAAACCAAATATCTCGCTCTGAGGATGTGGTTCCGGTTTTACCCGCCGCCGGACGTCCAATTTGGGCGCGGGTCGCTGTCCCACTGTTAATCACCCCTTGTAACACACTGTTGAGGGATGCTACAGCCCATTGATCCAAAACTAATCGGGGTTTAGGCGTATTATCCAATAAAACATTGCCTTGGCTATCCGTAACTTGAACAATAAACGTGGGGTCAGAGTGCCAACCATCATTAGCAAAGGTGGCATAAGCTCCCGCCATTTCCATCGGGGTTAAATCCACCGAACCCAAAGGCAGAGAAACAACGGGTTCAATCGGACTTTTAATCCCCAGAATGCGACACACCTCAATCACTTGATTCAGTCCCACCTCCTGACCCAGTTTCACCGCCGGAATATTCAAGGAATTTTCTAAGGCGCTACGAACACTCACCGCACCGGAAAAACCCCCGCCATAGTTTTGTGGGGAATAATAACCATAGCCGTCCGGGTAACTCACAGGTGTATCATAAACCGTTGACTCTGGCCCGTATTTACCCGTAGCAAAGGCAGCATAATACACAAACGGTTTAAACGCTGAACCCGGTTGACGCAAGGCCTGAATAGCGCGATTATACTGGCTGGTTTTATAGTCAGCCCCCCCTACCATGGCTTTGACAAAGTGGGTACGGGGATCAATGGCAACTAAGGCAATTTGGCCATTTTGTAAACTGTTATAAACCCCTCGATAGTACAAGGTTTCATGCCACTCACTGATGGTTTTTTCCGCCATCTGTTGGAAATTCATATCAATAGTGGTTTGTACTCGCATTCCTCCCTTCAGTACCGCTTCGCGACCAAAACGCTCAGAAAGCTCCTGAACCACCGCTTCGGTCACATAAGGCAAACGACTACTGCTAAAGGAGGTAATTTTGCCCACCAGCAAGCTTTGTTTCTTCGCATCGGCTTCTTCTTGCGGGGTAATCCACTGAAGTTCCCGCATCCGCTTCAAAACTGTTAACTGCCTTTGTTTGGCTTTTTTGTAATCGACAAAGGGACTATAATCTTCTGGAGCCGGAATTAAACCTGCCATCATCGCGGATTCCGCTAAGGTTAAATCCGCCGCCGATTTATTAAAATAACTCCGGGCTGCGGTTTCTACCCCATAGAGGTTATGACCCCAATACACTTGATTGAGATACAGTTCTAAAATATCCTCTTTCGATAAAATCTGCTCCAAACGAATCGCCATCACCGCTTCTGCGGCTTTACGGCTAATGGTACGATTCGGAGATAAAAATAGGTTTTTCACCAACTGCATCGTGAGGGTTGAACCCCCTTCAACGGTGTTCCCCGTTTCTAAGTTGGCGATAAACGCCCGGACAATCCCCGTTGGGTTAATGCCTTTGTGATCATAAAAGTTACTATCTTCAATGGCAATCACAGCCCGTTTCAGATGGGGAGAAATCTGATTCAGGGTGACGACTTCCCGGTTGGCTTCATCGTGGAGACTGGCCAGAGGCACCCCTTTAATATCGTAGATGTGGGTCGTTTCTGTGGGGACATAATTTTGCAAGACCCGCACATCCGGCAAATTACGGAAACTGACTGCCAAGCCGACCAGCCCGCCCGCAATCACAGAACTGGTTAACATTGTAATGCCAAGTAAGGTTCCAGCCGTTACTTTGCTAACAGATTGAACAAAGTCAAACAACGTTGATGGGTTGTTGACTTGAACCTCCTGTGGGATTGTGTTAGTTGACGACACTTTTAATTCACTCCCTCAACGAAAACAGGGCTACTTAACATTTAAGGCTTGCAGACAAATAAAAATCTTAACTTTTTTTGAGCATCCAGTGATAGCATATAACATTGGCATTGTGCAGTTACACCCTAAACACAGATTGTGTGATGGCGATTAAGGGGAACAGGCACTCTTGCAATGGGCACTCTTGCAATGGGCAATTACGAATTACGAATTACGAATTACGAATAGGGAACAGAAATTTCTCCCCCTGCTCCCCCTGCCTCCTCTTCTCCCCCTGCTCGATTCCCAGTTCGGGATCAAGGTTAACGAATTTTACCCTAAATTGGCAAAATAATTTTAAGATCATGGCTGTGAGTCAAGCATCTGTAGACATAAAATCGGCAGCGTCTCTACAAGAGTTTCCTACCCTACGCCGAGGAATTACTGAGATTTTTCCCGAAATTATCAACTCTGGGAACCCGGATGAGAATTTAGGTGAACGGTTATTGACCACTCCTCGACCCCTACGGGTTAAATTTGGCATCGATCCAACCGCTTCGGATATTCATTTAGGACATAGTATCCCGATTCGCAAGTTACGCGCCTTTCAAGATGCGGGTCATACGGCGGTTTTAATTATTGGGGATTTTACAGCCCGAATTGGCGACCCCACCGGAAAATCAGAAGTTCGCCGTCAATTAACCCCGGAAGATGTTCAAAAAAATGCTCAAACCTATTTAGAACAACTCCGTCCTATTTTAGATTTTGATACCCCCGGACGCTTAGAAATTCGCTACAATTCGGAATGGTTATCGAAATTAGATTTAGCGAAAATATTAGAATTATTAGCAACGATGACGGTGGGGCAAATGTTAGCAAAAGAAGGATTTGCTCTGCGGTTTGAAAAGGAAAATCCGATTTATTTACATGAATTTCTTTATCCTTTGATGCAAGGATATGATTCTGTTGCGGTGGAAGCGGATATTGAAATTGGAGGAACGGATCAAAAGTTTAATTTAGCTGTTGGGCGAGATTTACAACGACATTTTGGACAACAACCCCAATTTGGTTTATTAATGCCAATTTTAATTGGGACGGATGGAACCCAAAAAATGTCAAAATCCCTGGGAAATTATGTGGCGTTATCGGAAGATCCGTTAACGATGTATTCTAAATTGGAGAAAGTTCAAGATAATCTATTAAACCAATATTTTGAACTATTAACTAATCTTCCTTTGGATCAGTTACCGGAAAATCCCAGAGAACAGCAAAAGTTATTGGGATTAGAAATAACGTCTCAATTTCACGGAAAAGAAGCCGCGTTAGAAGCTCAAAGAGCGTCTTTAACCTTAGTTCAAGGAGATGCGAAAACCGCAGAAGCTGTTCCTGAATTTTCCTTAGCCGAG
>NZ_JBJUDF010000243.1:0-31324 GCF_046067725.1 Planktothrix sp. | reverse complement strand
AGGGGTTATGCTGTCACTCCACCATCAAGAGGGATGGTTTTTCACCATCACGGTTATTGAGTTGTCAAGGTTCACAACCTTGCCCTACCCACATCTATTTGACTTTTGGTAGGAACGAGTCGCACGGTAAATTCGATATCGACATCTTAGCTTCATGCTGTACAATTGTATTGGTCTGCATGACTATAGCTAGGACTTTGGTAGATGTCAACCCTTTTACGAAAAGAGCGTCACAGTGTTTCGGATTTAAAGATTCATTTGGTCTGTGTGACTAAGTATCGTTGCCAAATCTTGACAGTGGAAAGCCTGATGTTAATAGAGAAGTCTTTTCGAGAAGTGGCTGAAAAAATGAATTTTCAAGTGCTGGAATTTAATGGGGAGTCAGACCTTATTCATACCTTGGTTGAATACCCTCCTAAACTCTCTATTTCTGTCATAGTAAATGCTTTAAAAGGAGTTTCCAGTCGTAGATATGGGCAAGCAGGATTCCCTAAACCCTACGGAAAAGAATCTTTATGGTCGCCTAGTTATTTTGTATCTTCAATCGGTGGCGCACCATTAGAGGTTCTGAAGTCTTACATCAAAAACCAAGAAAAGCCGTCCCTTCCTGCGTCAGGGTAAACTCCGAACGACGGGGTTTTAAACCCAAAATTTTCGATAAAAATGCTACAAAACTAATAATTGAATGAAAAAAAGGGAACAATTGAATTCAAAAAGGGAACAACTGACCTGGAAACATTGAGGATTTAGGCTTAACCATTGACTGATCACTGAGTCTGGGCGGGGGAACCCCGCTCCTACACTACCATTGAGGGGATGAGAGTAGTAAATTAACTGCTTGTTCAGGACTTAACGGTGCTGAGAAGAAATATCCTTGACCAAAATCACAATTTAATTCCCTTAATTGTGCTAATTGTTGAGCCGTTTCAATGCCTTCTGCAATGACATTCATTCCCATATTTTGAGCAATATTAATAATAACCGGAACCAAGCCTAAGTTTTCTGGGTTTCCATCTAACCCTTGAATAAAAGAACGATCAATTTTTAAGGTGTCAACTGGAAAAGAGTGCAAATAACTCAAAGAAGAATATCCAGTGCCGAAGTCATCTAAACTGAGTTGAATTTCTCGTTGTCGTAACTGATTTAAAATCACCTGTGCGGTTTTTAGATGATCCATGATGGCACTTTCTTTAATTTCTAATTTTAAACAGCGAGAATTCAGATGGGTTTCTTTAAAAATTTCATCCAGTTGACTAATTAAATTACCTTGGGTAAATTGTCGAGGAGTGAGATTAATACTAATGGTTAAGAGAAGATCTTGAAATTGTTGTTGCCAATCATAAATTTGTTTTCCGACTTGGCGCAGAACCCAATTTCTGATTTCAATAATTAAACCTGTTTCTTCAGCGACGGGAAGAAAATCAACTGGAGGAATTAAACCCCGTTGGGGGTGAACCCAACACACTAAGGCTTCAAATCCAACAATTTTTCCCGTTTTTAAAGCAATAATCGGTTGATACTTGATAGCTAATTGTTGTTCTTTAATCGCGGTGCGTAAATCCGTATCAAGCTGTAAAAATGATAAAGCATTTTGATACATAGAAGAATCAAACACTTGATAACAAGATGTTCCCCGTGATTTTGCCCGGTACATTGCCGTATCGACATCTCGTAAAATTTGTTCTGGGCGAGTATAGTCTGGTTGACTATAGGCAACTCCAATACTGGCATTAATATAGATAGGATAAGTTAAAATAGAAAACGGTTGAGATAAAATATCAATAATCGTTTCAGCCATTTTGATCGCGGTTTCAGGTGCGGTTAAATCTGTTAACAAAATCGCAAATTCATCTCCTCCAAATCGAGCTAAAATATTAACCTTTTGATGAAAAGCTTCCTCTAACCTTTGAGCGATCGCAATTAATAATTGATCGCCAACGGAATGTCCCAAGGAATCATTAATAACTTTAAAGCGATCGCAATCTAAAAATAACACGGCAAACTGATAGTTCGGATCAGCATTGAGATGATTCAGGGCGATTTCTAAACGTTGAATAAATAAAACCCGATTAGGTAAAGAAGTTAACTCATCATATAATGCTTTTTTAATCAATTGAGCATGAACCTCTTCCAGTTGTTGCGTTCGTTCCTTAACTCGTGCTTCTAATTCTGTATTTAATTCTAAAATCTTTTTACGAGCAAATTTTAAAGACAATTGATTTTGGACGCGCACTAAAACCTCATCAAATTGAAACGGTTTCGTAATATAATCTGCTGCCCCAGCGGCGAAGCCTTTGAGTTTATTCTGAACATCATCTAAAGCACTTAAAAAAATTACAGGAATTTCAGCCGTTTCAGGATTTTGTTTAATTAATTTACACACCTCATAACCATTCATCAGAGGCATCATAATATCTAATAAAATTAGATCAGGGGGTTGAATTTCAATCGCTCTTAAGGCAATTATACCATTCAAAGCTTGACGAACATCGTACCCACGACGCATGAGCATTCTTGATAATAATCGCAAGTTTTCAGGATTATCATCAATGATAAGGATGTTGCCAATGGAACTATCAACTGGGTTCTGAATCATTGTGTTTTCTGGGCTGAATCTTCAGACTGTTTAGTCCATTCCATCACTTGATCAAAGTGGAAATTATCCACTAAATCACCTAAATATTGAGCAATAACTTGATGTTCAGGTGGAATTTGACCAATTAGCTGAAGTAATAAACGATCACTGCATTGAGCCGCTGCATAATAGAGTTGTTCGACCCATTCAGACGGCATGACTTGTAACGGTGGCGGAATCACCGAGGAAGAAACACTAGGGGAATGGGATTGGGGAAAAAATTCAACAGCTTGAGGGAACGATTCGGGCGTATATTGATATTCCACCTTTAAATATTCACTTATTTTGTGCAAAAGTTCCTCTTCTTGAAAAGGGATACACAAAAAATCATCAAAACCAACGGATAAAGCCAACTGTTTATCTTCTTGAGATCCCGATGGAATCATGGCAAGAATAATCGTTTGTCGGGGAACTTCTAGCTCGAATTTAGTGTTAAGGTTGATGAACTCATTGTCTACACTTTCAACGGGAAATTTTTGGGGGCGTATTCTTTGAATGGCTTCATAACCACTCATAATCGGCATCCACATCTTCATGACAATTAAATGGGGTTTCCAAACTCGGTGAAGAATTAAACCTTCTTGACCATTTTCTGCTTCCCGTACCTGAAACCCCATCTGTTTGAGAAACTCACTCAGATGACAACGCCAAGAAATTTGATCCTCAACGATTAACAAACGATAGTTGGGTTGATTGGCGGCTAAACCAATAATTTTTCCAGCAGTAGAAATCGGTTCTTGGCGTTGAGCTTCAGCCCGTTGGACAGGAATCAGTAAGGTTAATTTTATGCCGTGATTAAAGGAACGTTCCATCACCATTGTTCCTTCCATCAAATGTAGAAATTGTTGGCTCATCGGTAAATTTAACGAGTCTGCTTCTGGAAAGGCTAAACTTCTTTGAACCGATGTAAAGGGTTTCAATAAATCCTGAATTTCTAAGGACTCCCCATTGACTAAAGTCGTTTCAATTTCAAATTCAAGTTTAATCTGATCCGAGGCTATATTCGCTGGCGAAGCAGATGGGAGAGTTTCTGAATTGGGGAGAATAGGTTTAACTCGTAGGTGTAGGGTTCCGGTTTCTGTCCAAGTCATTAAATGCCCTAAACAATTCAGCAGAATTTGTCTTAATTTATTTTCATCAGCAATAATCCATTCTGGAAGTTCCTCATGCCGTTCTAACTCAAACCGTAATCGTTTAGTCTTCAATTTTGTACTGAGTAAATCTTGAATATAATCTAACCCTTGAAATAAATTAAAGCAGGTGGGATTAAGGCTAATTTGATCCGCTTCTAGCTTAGACATTTCCAGAATATCATTGATTAAAGCTAATAAATGTTTCCCACTGCGATGAATAATTTTGATTTGTTCTTGTTGTTCATAACTCAGGCTAGAATCTCGATTCATGAGTTGAGTAAAGCCTAAAATAGCATTTAAAGGAGTGCGTAATTCATGACTCATATTCGCTAAAAATTCACTTTTAGCCCGGTTGGCAGCATCGGCGGCTTCTTTGGCTTGACAAAGTTCTTCCGATTGCTTTTGAGTGTGAGTTAATAAGGCAACTTGTTGTAAAGCGACTCCTAATTGGGCACCAATTTGTACGACTAAATTAATTTCTGATTCTTGCCATTGGCGAGGACTTGAATGTTGATATACCGTCAAAAGCCCCCACAATTTTAGCCGAGGAGAAACCGAGGAAAACGTTTGAGTAGACCCAACACTGAGAGAGACCGTTTGACAGAAAATAGGAACAATCAAATAAGATTTTACTTGCATTTTTTCTAAAAATTGCAAATAACAATTCGGAAATCCGGCTTGATCAACATCTGCAACACACAGATAACTTAAACCATCCCGATACACTCCCTCGTGAATATCTCTCAAAAAAGTATCTTGCACTCGATCTTCCTGTTTTAAGCTGGATAAAACACAATTGTCGGGTTCAATAACAGTGAAATCAAAATGGGGATCATGAAGGGTTTTATAACGTAAGGGTTGACAACCAGATGCAAAAGATTCTGCTACAAATTGACCCCGACCATCGGAATTAAATTGATAAATACCCACTCGATCACTGTTTAATTCATAGCGTAATTCTTGAGTCGTGGTGGTAAAAATTGTATCTGCATCTAAAGTTTGACGCATTCGTCCAATCATTCGAGCTAAAGTTTGTTGACGTTGGGCGGTTTCTCGTAATAGGATTTCGGCTTGTTTATTTTGAGTAATATCAATAATTAAACCATCCCATAAAATGCTACCATCAGCTTGAGGGTCAGGACGAGCATTTCCTTGTAACCATTTGATTTGACCTGGCTCGGTGATAATTCGCCAAGTATAACTCCAAGGCTGTAAAGATTCACCCGACTCACAAATAGAATTAAGAACCCCTTGAAAATCTTCTGGGTGAACTTTTTCAAATAATTGATTGACATCAATCATCGCCTGGGACGGAGATAACCCATATAAATCCCAACACCCGGAACTGACATAAGGTAAACTCATAGAACCATCAGGATGCAGCATAAATTGATAAATCATCCCAGGGATATTATCTGCCAAATTTTGATAGCGAGTTTTACTTCGTTCTAAGGCTTGTTGAGTTTCTTGAGTGGTTTCATGAATGGCAATTAATTCTCCAATCAGTTTTAGCCAATTTTGAGTTTCTATTGTCCATTCTACCATCGGATAAAAATTAATAATTCCCATAAATCCTTTGGTTTTACCGGATTTGATTAAAGGAATAAAAATCAGAGATTGACAGTGAAGAGAACGCAAAGTTTTTCGATCTTGACAAGGTAAATTTGGATAGTGATCTAAATTAGAAATTGCTAAAACTTCCTTGGGTTTAGATTGTAATTTTTGATGAATCCAAGGCAAAGTTTCAGCCGATAAAACCGGAAGAAATTTTTCTTCATTAATGGGTTCGTTGAGTCCCCATTGCGCCGTGATTATCCAAGGAGTTTGGGGAGAATTAAAATTAAAAATAAAGATCCAATCACAGCTAAGAAACTGACCGACTTCTTGCAAGGTATAACGAATTGTATTTTCTAAAGTTTCATTAATAAATAATCGGGCAATATAACTGAGAAGGTTATCCATCCGTGAGCGATATTCAAGTAATTCTTCTGCTAATTTTCGCTCTAGTTCAGCCCCGGCTCGATCTGCAAAAAATTTTAAAATAGATTCTTGACTCACCGTCAGATGTTTATTATGAGTATCGATAATAATTAATATTCCAATAATATTTTGATTAGAATCAAATAAAGGAATCCCACAATAACTTTGAGCTTGTAACTTTACTAACTCTGGATCATCAGGAAATAAAATCTGTACATTTTCGCTAAAATGACAAGACTGACCCATTTTAATCACCTGCTCACAGGGGGTTCTTGCCAAGTTATAAATTAACTGATCATACCATTTTTCCCCATTCCAAAACGCTAAGCTTTCCAATTGTGGTGGATCAGTTTTTAACAGTTTAAATACGCCAGCATAACGAACTTGTATCACTTCAGCTAAATAGTAAACACAGGAACGAAAAAAATCTTGACCTGTTTTTGAAGCTGTTGCTTCTACAATCAATTGTAAGGCTCGTTCCGTTGTTTTTTGTTCCGTAATATCCGATGCTGTTCCGGTTATACCCATTACCTTTCCCTGGGAATTATAAACCGGAAACGCATTCACTAATAAATGTACCCATTGCCCTGATTTAGAAACATGAATGACGTGATGTCGCAGTAAAGATTGACCGAAAAAAACAGGCAGAAACGCTTTTTTAACATCAGAAATTTGAGTGAGGGGAACAAAATCAGAAAATAGACGATCAATCACTTCTTCCGGTTCATATCCCATGATCGATTGAACAGCAGGATTCACAAAAGTATAACAGCCTTTTAAATTGATTGACCAAATCAGATCTTGAGAGTTTTCAACTAAATTTCGATATTTTTTTTCACTTTTTTTTAAAGCTGCTTGAGCCTTCCTCCAATCTTCTTGGGCTAATTCTTGCTCAGTAATATCATTAATAATCGATAAAATACAATTTTTTTGATCTAAACTAATTAATTCTGCTGACAACAATAAAGTTCTAATTTGACCTGTTTTCGTTCGCTGTTTAATGACTCGGTTATGAATCGAATTTTCCTGTTGAAGCTGTTGCTTGAATAAAGATTCATCTTCAGAATTAACCCACAGGTTTAAATCAGTCGCCGTGTGATTAATCACTTGAGATTTTTCATAACCGAAGCTTTTGAGAAAACTAGGATTAACATCTAAGAAATAACCCTCCTCATAGGTCATTAATGTAATTGGATTAGGGCTATTTAAAAAGGCTTTAGAAAATTTTTCTTCCAGTTGTTGACGGGTTTCTATTTCGGATCTGAGTTGCAGATTTTGAGCTTGTAATTGATGATGTAAACTTTGAATTGTTAGTTGATGGTGAATTCGAGCCAGAATTTCATCTTTTTGTAAAGGTTTGGTGAGATAATCAGCGGCTCCCATTTGGAAGGCTTTGACTTTTTCCGATACTTCTTCAATCACACTTACAAAGATAATCGGAATATGTTGAGTTTTCACATCGGCTTTCAGTCGTTGACAGACTTCATACCCATCCAAACCGGGCATCATAATATCCAATATGATGACATTGGGAACGGTCTTTTGAGCAACCTGTAATCCTAATTCTCCAGAATTAGCCAATTGAACTTGATAACCTTGCAAACTGAGGAGTTTCCCTAAATATTTTAGGTTGATTGGAGAATCATCAATGATTAAAATATTAACAGCTTGATATTCAGCTTTCATCCATCTATCCACTATCCTGATTGAGTCAGTTATCAGTCATTAGTCATCAGTCATTAATCATCAGTCAATAGTTAATCGTTTTTAGTTTGAAGTTAATTGTTACTCGTTCATCGTCAATTCGTATTGACTAAAACTAAAAACTAAAAACTAAAAACTGATGACTTATGATTAATTACTGATTCTCAACTTTTTTTAACAGTTTTGTCCGAATACATCCACCTTTCCATGTCCATTCCTCTCGTTCGTCGATGGGAACAAAATGTGCCCACAGACTACCCGGAGATACTTCGTAAAAATGCTCAATCTGTGCGCTCGCCATTTCTCCCCAAGGTGCTCTAACCTGGATCATATCCCCTAGATGGAAAGCCTCACCGAGTTGATTTTGAGCTTCTTCAAGTTCAACCCAAGGTTTACTGGGGGTTGTATCCACTCGACGGGGTTTACTAAAGGAGGGTTTACGTTGATTCGGATCAGTAATGGGACGGGAAGGACGGGGTATTTTTTCGCTTCCTGTGGATTTTTCACTTCCTGCGGGTGTGACTTGAATTTCTAGTGCCGGTTTAGGTCTAACAATGGCCGGGGTTTTTTCATCCATGAATCAATGGCTCCATTAAGATTGGGGATTGAATGTTGCTGGTTTTGATCAACATTCTAGTGCTTGCAGAGACTTCCGTGCCAAGCCAGGAATTCTATTGTTACTCAAAATATAATTTAATGCTAACCAGTCCAGGTAAACGTGCTAGGTTAGTTTTAGTCAAACTTTGACAATGTGCCAACCACCCTGAGCCTTAAGTTTGCCGACCGTTCAACCTTTGGGAATCTAATTTAACAGGGTTATTTATTTTTATTAAGAGAGATTTGATTTACCGTTTCAGGAGTCACCCAGTCATGGATAACAATCAACAAGATCTTCGTCGTAGTGCTGCCGAAAAATTTATTGAATCTTTTGATCAAGAATTATTAAGCGCATTTCAAGAATCAGAGGAAGTGACTTCGACCTCTCCAACACCACCGCCAGAAAAACCTGTATCTCCCCCTCCGGCGTTGAAAAACTCTGAGGGTATTAGTTTATTAGATTTGGAAGATGCCATTTCTGATATTGAACAATATTTACAGCAGCGACATTCAAAGAAATTGCGTTAAAAACTAATAAATTTTCTCCAATTGCCTAAAATCCCGTTCTACCTCTGCCCATAAGGCTCGATTATGGGGATCGGTTTTTAAGGCTTTTTTTAAATAATTTCTGGCTTTTTCTACCTGCTTTTCTGCAATCAATTGTCGCCCCCAACGTTGATAGGAAATTGCTTGCCATTGTCGAATTTCCGGGTCATGGGGAATGCGTTGGGCTAACCCTTCAATTAAAGCGATCGCACGGGGGAACCGTTTATATTTTAACAGATTTTGTAACTCTAAATAAGAATTTGCTTTAATTTTTTGTTCTTCTGGTGTTAATTCAGGATTAAATTGAATCGGCGGACTTTTAGCCGTAATTTTAACTTTGGGAGCTTGATGGTGAGAAACTCCCGACTCTAACCCCCCAGTTTTAGTGGAAACGGTGACAGGTTCTAATTCTGCTTCGGGTTTTGCAATTGTTAATAGAACTTTATAAGCTTCTGTAATGGCCATAAACTTTTCTCTGGCGACTTCATTCCCTGGATTAACATCAGGATGATATTGTCTCGCCAACTTCCGATAAGAAGCTTTGACCGCTTCTAAACTCGCACCAAACCTTAACCCTAATTGTCGATAATAATCTGTTGTATCCATCACTAATTCTATCAGTGATTTGATTAATTTAAGGGAGAAAATCGAAAAACTATTTCAGGGGGAATGGGTGGAGTTTCCCCCACCCTAATCTTGTCAATGAGGAACGATTAACCGGCGGTTAATGCCACTGGATTTCGTTCTTCAATCACTTGGTCAATTAAACCATAATCCTTCGCTTCTTGGGCTGAGAGGAAATAATCCCGGTCGGTATCTTTTTGAATTTTTTCCAACGATTGCCCGGTACGATTGGCTAAAATATCATTCAATAAGCTACGGATTCTCAAAATTTCTCTGGCTTCAATTTCGATATCCGTTGCTTGACCCCGTGCCCCTCCCAAGGGTTGGTGAATCATAATCCGAGCATGGGGTAAAGCCAAACGTTTTCCGGGGCTTCCTGCAGCTAATAAAAACGCCCCCATCGATGCGGCTAAACCCACACAAATCGTAATTACATCAGCTTTAATGTATTGCATGGTATCGTAAATCGCCATCCCGGCTGTCACCGATCCCCCTGGGGAATTGATATACAGATAAATCGGTTTATTAGAATCTTCCGAGTCTAAATACAGCATTTGGGCGACAATACGATTCGCTAACCCATCAGTCACTTCTTGACCTAAAAATAAAATCCGTTCAACACCCAAACGGGTGTAAATATCAATCCATCTTTCGTATTGACTACCCGGAAGACGGTAAGGAACACTCGGAACTCCAATAGGCATCGCTTTACCCCTTTTAACGTGATCTTAATCTTAAACCTTAGTTGCTAATGCAGGTAGTTCTTTCCGGCTTTTCAAGACCCGATCAATTAAACCATATTCTTTGGCTTCATCGGGTGTTAAATAAAACATCCGGTCGGTATCTTTCGTGATTTTTTCGATGGATTGTCCCGTATTTTTCGCCAGAATTTCTAACATCGTTCTCTTATTATCGAGAACTTCTTTCGCCCGAATTTGAATATCCGTTGCTTGACCTCTTGCCCCCGTTTTGGCTTGATTCAAAACAATGGTAGCATGGGGTAAACTGGCCCGATATCCTTTGGTTCCTGCGGCTAAAATCATAGCAGCCGTTCCCATCGCTTGACCAATACAAATGGTATGAACCGGAGGCTTAATATAGCCCAAGGTATCGCAAATGGCAAAGGCTTCGGTTTCAAATCCAATGGCGTCTCCTCCATACCAGGAAGTGCCCGTTGAGTTGATGTAGAAATAGATGGGCTTCTCTGGATCGTCAAACTGTAAGTAAAGCAGTTGAGCGATAATCAGTTCAGTAACATCAATCCCCACTTGACGTTTGATGTCATCGGACGAATACAGGGGAAGTCCCAGATAGACAATCCTTTCCTTCAACAGAAGGGATTCTAAATCTGGCGGGGGAGTCCGAATCGGGCTATCGGTGTAAGAATATGCCGATTGCACAGCTTGAATGGGTTCTCTCATGAGGAATTCTCATCCTTAAACTTATAAAAATAGTAGCGCAACTCCAGGTAATCCTATGAAAGTCAGTTTGCAAGCGATTCTGAGTGATCCCAACTTTGATCTGTCCCAGGCTACCAGTCAACGTCAGCTTGCCATCTCCATTTCGGCCTTTCCGTCTCAAAGCGATGCCGATGTTCCCTTAAATTTGTGCCTGATTTTAGATCATAGTGGTTCCATGAGTGGAAAACCCCTAGAAACTGTTAAACAAGCGGCGATCGAGTTAGTGGATCGATTAAAACCCGGCGATCGCATTTCGATTATAGCGTTTGATCATCGGGCTAAGCTGTTAATTCCGAATCAAGATATTAAAGATTTGGAAAATATTAAACACAAAATTAATAGTCTCAGAACATCAGGAGGAACAGCCATTGATGAAGGGCTTAAGTTGGGCATTGAGGAATTAGGAAAAGGCAAATCCGAGCGAATTTCTCAAGCGTTTTTATTAACGGATGGTGAAAACGAACACGGTGATAATAATCGCTGTTTAAAATTAGCCAAACTCGCCGCTAGTTATAACTTAACGATTAATACTTTAGGCTTTGGTGAAGATTGGAACTCTGATGTTTTAGAAGAAATTGCCGATGCGGCGGGAGGAAGTCTCGCTTATATTGAGTATCCTGAACAAGCTCTGGATGAATTTAGCCGTTTATTTAATAAAATGCAGTCGGTGAGGTTAACTAATGCTTATTTACTGTTAGATTTAATGCCAAATGTCCGGTTAGCCGAACTTAAACCCATTGCCCAAGTCGCTCCAGACACCATCGAATTACCCGTTCAAAAAGAAGGAGAAAAATGGATTGTTCGTTTAGGGGATGTGATGAAAGATGTGGAACGGGTGGTTTTAGCTAATTTATATTTAGGAACATTTCCCACCGGAAAACAAGCCATCGCCCAAGTTCAAGTCCGTTATGATGATCCATCTTTAGATTTACAAAATTTATATTCTGATTCCATTCTCGTTGAAGGTAATTTTGTTAGTTCCTATCAACCCAAAATGGATGGCTTTGTGCAACAACAAATTTTAGCTTTAGCCAAATATCGTCAAACTCAAATTGCCGAAACAAAACTGCAACAAGGCGATCGCGCTGGAGCCGCAACGATGTTACAAACCGCCGCCAAAACCGCGTTACAAATGGGAGATAAAAACGCCGCAACGGTTCTACAAACTAGCGCCACTCGTTTACAATCTGGGGAAGAATTATCCGAAGCGGATAAGAAGAAAACCCGAATTGTTTCTAAAACAGTATTAAAATAATTCCTGATTTTAGGGAACCGGGAACAGGGAATTAGAAATGTGTCAATAATTCTGTTTAGGGACTGATCAGTTAAACAGTTACATTCTGGACATTGATTATGCCGTGCGATTATTAAATACGCCAGAGGCGGAACGTCACTGGATAGCGGTGCAGGTGGCCAGTTTGGTACTTGGGAACCCGATTACAAGGACGGTAATGGTGTGAATCAATTTAAATCCAGTCTAGGGAACAGTTGAAATAAATCGAAACAGGGATTGACAAATTCAAAAAACTGTGACAAGATTGATAATTGTGCAAATGAATAAAAAAGCGGAACTGGCGGAATTGGTAGACGCGCTAGATTCAGGTTCTAGTGTTCGCAAGGACTTCCGGGTTCAAGTCCCGGGTTCCGCATCTGATAGGTAGGGGCGTAGTTTCTGCGCCCTAATCTTATTTTACTTTTTTGGTATCCCACACCCCATTTAACAGGCAAGATGCCTATTCCACACTGATCATGTTAACGAGTCTGCAAAATCCGTTAGTCAAACAAATTCGCAAACTCCACCAAGCTAAGGGGCGCAAAGAACAGCAGTTATTTTTATTGGAAGGAACCCATTTAGTTGAAGAAGCTTGTGCTGTGGGTTATCCGTTAACAACGGTTTGTTGTACTCCCCTTTGGCAAGAACGCCATCCATCCCTAGAAAATATTTTACGTCAGCACACAGAACGATTTGAACTCGTCAGTCCAGAGGTACTGGAAGCGATGGCGACAACGGTTCATCCTGATGGTATTATTGCTTTAGCACCGCGAATAGCTTCTCAACCTCAAAAGATTGAGAGTTTAGGCATTGCTTTAGAAACGTTACAAGACCCTGGTAACTTAGGAACAATTATTCGGACAGCCGCCGCTACGGGGATAGACGGGTTATGGCTGAGTAGCGATAGCGTTGATTTAGATCACCCCAAAGTATTAAGAGCTTCTGTAGGGGCTTGGTTTCGTTTAAATAAAATTGTTAGTCCTAATTTAGCGGATGATCTGATTCATTTTAAGCAACAAGGATTACAAATTGTAGCAACAGTACCCCAAGGGTCTCGCTGCTATTGGGAATTAGATTTTACCCGACCGACCTTAATGGTTTTTGGCAATGAAGGCGCGGGACTGTCTCCTGAGCTTCAAGCTTTAGCGGATCATCAGGTGCAAATTCCCTTACAGCGAGGGGTTGAGTCTTTGAATGTTGGCATTTGTGCAGCCGTAATGCTGTATGAAGCCCAACGCCAAAGAACAGGTCATTTATTGTCCTAAAACCGTCGTTTCAATGTCAGAAGCTTGTAAATTTTCCCCAATAAAAACTAATTGAGTTTGACGGGTTTCTGTGGGTTTCCAGAGACGATCATAAAAGGTTTCAATGCGATCGCCCACCCCTTGTAAGACTAACCGCATGGGTTTATTGGGAACAGAAACAAACCCTTTAATTCGGTAAATTTCCTGTTGTTTAATCAGGGTTTTTAACCGTTCAATTAAATCTTGGGGTTCAAAGTCTTGGGTTAAGATAATAGGAACTGAATTAATATTATCATCATGGTCGTGTTCTTCTTCATGATCATGATGACTAGGACGGGTTTCTAAATCATCTTCAACGGCTGCATTAAACCCTAAAATCACATCGGGTTGAATTTTTCCCTGTTGACAAGGAACAATTTTAACCCCTTCTCGTAATTCTTGTTTTAACCAGGTTTCTACTTTTTGTTGAGTTTCTAAATTCACATGATCGGTTTTCGTTAATAAAATTAAATCTGCACAAGCTAGTTGATCTTCAAATAATTCTTCAATGGGGGTTTCATGATCTAAATTGGGATCGGCTTGACGTTGGGCTTCTACGGCTTCAATATTCGCGACTAAAGTACCATTAGCAACGGCTTCACAGTCTACGACGGTTATCACACCATCTACCGTTGCACCTGTGCGAATTTCCGGCCATCGGAAGGCTTGCACTAAGGGTTTGGGTAAAGCTAACCCAGAGGTTTCAATCACAATATGATCAATTTTATCTCGTCGTTTGAGAAGTTCTTGCATCGCCGGAAAAAATTCTTCCTGTACGGTACAACATAAACAACCATTGGTAAGTTCTACCAAGTTAACTTCCGGGGTTTCATCCTCACAAACTTGACAAGATCGAATTAATTCTCCATCTATTCCCACTTCTCCAAATTCATTGACTAAAACGGCAATTCTTCGCCCTTGGTTATTTTGTAATAAATGACGAATAGTGGTGGTTTTTCCACTTCCTAAAAATCCAGTAATAACGGTGACAGGAATTTTGGCAGACATAGAATTCAGTTTCAGGTTATAGAGTAATCCTATTTTATTTATCGTAGGGGCAATTTATGAATTGCTCCTACGATACAATATGATTGGCTGTAAATTAGCCTGTAATAGCAGAAGATAAGGCAATAACACCAATGGCTACAACGGCAAACCCGGAATATTTAATGAGGGAAAATTGACGAGCTTCTAAGGTGTTTTGGAAGGATTGAGCTAGTTTCATTGTTCCCCCAGCAATTATGAATTGCATGACTGTAAATCCAGCTAAATAGGAGATTAAAGGCATCATTTTTGCCCCGATAATTGATTCTCCATAGGCATAACCATGAAATAATCCGGCAATGCTGGCTAAACCGATTAAAACCGTGAGGGGAAGTTGTTTTTTAAGAACTAATAAAATACCAATGGTAATCACAGATAAGGCGATCGCAATTTCAGGAAGGGGTAAATTCCAACTGATTACATGAATTCCAGTTCCTAACATCGCTGCCAATAAAAACGCAATAATCATCCAAATTCCGCTAACCAGACTCGCCGCAATTAAACCAATGGAGAGAATAAATGCAAAGTGATCGATGCCAATCATGGGGTGTGCGAGTCCTGACAGAAATCCTTGAAAAAAGGTTTCAGGTGTTTGCCCGTCGAAGGCGTGATGGGCTGTTGCAGGTTGCGCCATCAATAGTAATAATAAACTAACTCCTAAAAGGAAGAGTTGATTTCGAGATTGTAGCGCGAAATTCTGACCCAAATTCTGAAAAGATTTAAACATACTAAACATCATCTGTACCGCGCAGATGTATGAAAGAATCATCTGATTTCGGTGGGTATTCTGACTTAGAGATTGATGCTCTCATCACAGTTGCGGGACAGTGTTGGATTTACACCAAACTTTCCCCAATTTTCTAAGGATGATTGACCGTTAGAACCGACTCAGATCTGTTCATCTTACCACAACGTTAACCGTTACCATTTTTTATAGGGAAGAAATTTTCCACACAAGGTAACTTTAACGCGATCGCCTTTAGGATCTTCTACTTTGTCCACGTCTAAAGTAAAATCAATAGCACTCATAATGCCATCTCCAAATTTTTCATGAATGATACTTTTGAGGGGCATTCCATAGACCTGCATAATTTCATAAAATCGGTAGATTAAGGGATCGGTGGGAATCACCGGATCAAGTGATCCTTTGAGGGGATAATCAGTCAAGGGTTCAATATATTCTGAACTTAAGCCTAATGCTTCAACGAGTTGTTTAGCTTCTTCATAGGAGGCACTAGCTTGTTGATAAACAACCGCCGCGATCCAAACTTCATCTCGCCCCATGATTTGTTCTAAATCGGAAAAGGTGAGTCCTTTTAACTTTTTGGCAGCTAACAATTTTTCAGTGATTGCTGAAACAGCCATAGAACATTCCTCGTAGAATTGATAAATTTATAATGTTTCAAATTATATAGCACTACGCATTACAGTTAGAACTTCAGAGTGAATTCAACAAACCTTTCACCCCCCGACTGACTGTTCCCAGTCAATCGCGGTTCCTGTTCCCTAGCACTAGAGATGATTTTGCGATTAATGTTACAAAGGTTTTGGAGGTTTAAAACTGAGTGTTTTTCCTTATTGGGGGGGCTGTTTGGGTAACGGTTTAGGAGGAATGGGTAAATTCCGATTCGGGGTTGTTTGGAGTTGTTTAACAACGGATAATAAACGTTTGAGATGAGGTTTGATCACCGCTTGATGTTCTTGGGTTAATTCATCTAATTGAGTTTGGATTTGGGATAAATCGATGTCAGAAGAAGATGGTACGGTTTTTTCCTGTTGTAATTGATGAATAACTTCTTGAATTTCTACAAATCGCCCTTGAAAATCCTGTTGAGTGACGGCATTACTTCTTAACTCATGGGTAATATCTTGTAACTGTTGTAAATTTTCTTTTAAAGACTCGAAATGGGCAAACTCTGTTGATGAAAAGCTATTTAATTCATGACGAAATTGTTCTCGAATTTCCTCTAATGCCGCAGCAATATGTTCTTGCATAGACGTCACTGACTGTCCTAAAGCGGCAACTTGTTTCGCCCGATAAACCGATTCTAAAACTTCAGTTTTCGGGAATTCTTCTAATTGGGCTTGTAGGGATTGAATTTCATTGAGGAGTTGTTGTCTCAACCCCATCACGACTTTAACGGTATTTTTTTCTAATTTTTCAACAGAATCTTGAACTTGAATAATTTCAATTTGGCTTTGATAGGTTTGTTGTTCTAAACGATAACGGTTAGCAATATTTAATGAAACCGCTAAGGTTAAAGGTGCAACTCCATAAAAAGCTTGACCTGAAAGAGCAACAACCCCAGAACCAATAGCAGAACTTGCTAAGGACAGATACTCTAACCATTCTAACCAATGCCGTTGTTTCAACGAGGAGAAAACTGTTTTAGGAATAATAGAGTTAGGCATCGGCATAGCACTAGAATTTATAGCATGGGGTCGAGAGGCATGGGCAGAAGAAGCAGGAGGAAACATCATAATCTATTTGACTGGGAAGAGTCGGACAGGGTGGCTAACTCCAGAATACAGAAATTAATCAATAAACGCACCTACAATTTACTATTTGATACGCGCTTGCTAAGTGCTTAACTGTTAAGATGTGGGTCGAGGACAGAATCACCTTAACATTTACCCAAATCTGATGGGCTGATATTGATTTTAACAGCCTTAACGTTTATTCTCAATCCGATGTGTTCGATGTTCCGGTTTGTCAAAGGAGATCAATGACGATGAAACCCAATGAACCTTTAAAATCTGATTCCTTAAGATCAATATTAAGTATTACCACCTTGATCATTTTAGTTGTTGGTGTGGGATTTCTAAGTGTGAATTTTATTTTGGCTTTAATTCATAAACTTTCAGGGACAATTTAATCTCTTTTACTGATACACAAATCCAAAGAAAACTGCTACCTCAAATGAACCCTTATAAGCATTTTAAACTCTATCAATCTCGTGGATTCAACTATAGCAATCCTATTTGATTTACCGTAGGGGCAATTCATGAATTTCCCCTACGGTAAGGGTTTGACTCATAGAGGTTATTACATCGGCTACGAAGTCAGAAGCGGAGGGGTTTGGGATATATACAACCAACTTCTTAGCCGTCAAGTGGGGTGAAGGACGGAATTGAGCATCATTGATTGTTAATTTATAATTAAATTGATCAGGTTTTTTCTGAATGATTCTGGTTGGACGGTTTTTTGATAGCAGAATGGCATCAAAAAGCCGGTTCTATGTTAATTAAAAATATAAAAAATTCATTAATCTTAATATAAAAAAGCTCAGAATACTCCCGGAGAGAATTAAACTTAAAAAACAAGATTGTTCTGCTTCCTGCCACCCATCTGAGGTTTAAAACCGTTGCATAATCGCTAATTGATATAATTCACGAGATTCTTGCTTAACTTTACCTGACATGGCGGCTAACTGCAAATTGGCAAAAGCATGAATATCTTCACTTCCATAATGAGTGGTTTGTAGCATTTGTCTTAATGTGTTTTCTGTATGAAGACTCAGATAGCCACTAGACATGACATCTTGAACGAGATCACGAATACAAGTCATAAGAAACATCTCCACAAAAAACCTTAACCATAATTGAGTATCAGAGATTTCCACAAAACTTGGGGTGATCCTGATACCTTTACTGTACTGATGTTTACGGATAAAGTCGAGTGATGATAAACAAAGGTTAACAGTGATCTCGATCATCAAGAAAGCCACAGGAAGCAGCTAGTTCGCAATAGACAACTTTTGGTGTTGGGAGGACAAATCGATGATTATCCTAACACTCCGCACTTGACACCCGACTGATAGACTGGGGTTGGGGAACAGAAATCTCTAATTGTTCGCTACACCAATGGGAATAATCTGATAATAAATTATGAACTAATCGGTGTTTAACCGTCATCAAAACACTTTTTAATAAACCATTTCCAGTTGTTTCTAAAATCGGTTGGGGTGTTAACCATAACGGCGGCGGAAGCTCAACTTTCACTTCTAAATTCGCTTGACCTTTTAAATAGGTTATCCCTTGTGATGGAACCGGATACAGTTTTCCGACTAAATTCAGAGAAAATCGTTGATTAATATACTCAATGCCTCGAATTTCACAGCCAACGGATTTTAAATTCAGAATTCCATCCGGCTGTATCCAGACTTTTAAGTCTACTGTAGGTTGTAAACTAAACATCATGAACTGCAAAGGACGCATTTTTAAGCGGTATATATCCTCTGTCAACTGTTCCAAACGAGTCGGATCAACTAAGGCTTTGACTAACCGTTTCGGTTGACGGAGATAATGGTGAATTAAAATAGGTTCTGGTACAGCCATTTCAACGGTTTGGACAGCGTGAAAATGAGTATTCATAAAAAAAAATATAAAACGACTAATTTGTAAATATATCTTAATAAAATTTAAGATATTTATAAAAAAGTTTCATCCATCCCAAGTCAGGATAAAACCGGATCACAGATGATCTCTAAAATCCTTGAAATCCATAAAATCTGTGTAGTTGGTGAAATCCACTTTAATCCATGATTTTTTGATAATAAGGGTAATGTTGATGAGATTGATGTAAAGAATTGTAACATGATCTCGCAAAATGTAACTGAAGTGGGGAAATCCTCAAAACAATTTCTATCGTGGGGGTTAATTCCCTGCTGACCCTCTATTTATTCTTAACGAACGTAAAATTATGACCGTTTCTATTGCCCATCTAGGCCCTTCAGGGACTTATACAGAAGTTGCCGCCTTAGCTTATGGTAAATCTCTGACCCTAAATACTGGGGAAGAGTCGATGTTATGTCCTTGTTCAAGTATTAGTCAAACCCTATGGACAGTTGCAAAAGGAGACGCCAATCTTGGGGTTGTTCCGGTTGAGAATTCCATTGAAGGTAGTGTGAGTATGACCTTGGATACACTGTGGCAAATTGGTAGTCTGCAAATTCAACAAGCGTTAGTGCTTCCCATTGCCCATGCGTTGATTTCCCAAGCGCAAAACTTAGAACAAATTCAAGTGGTTTATTCCCATCCCCAAGCCTTAGCACAGTGTCAAGGATGGTTAGAGAAATTCTTACCCAATGTTCCCTTAATTGCTAAGAATTCAACGACAGAAGCCTTACAATTCGTTAAGGATGAAGCTAACATTGCTGCCATTGCCTCTTTACGCGCCGCAGAATTATATCAACTCCCCGTTCTGCGTCATCCGATTAATGATTATCCTGATAATTGTACTCGTTTTTGGGTGTTGAGTTTAGAACCCTCTGGGCCGGGAAAATATACCTCTTTAGGATTTAGTGTTCCTGCCAATGTTCCGGGTGCATTAGCTAAACCTTTAGCCATTTTTGCCGATCGCGGCATTAATTTAAGTCGGATTGAATCTCGTCCGAGTAAGCGATCGCTAGGAGATTATCTATTTTTTATGGATTTAGAAGCGGATAGTCACGATCAATCCTTACAATCTGCGTTAGCCGAATTAAAATCTTTTACAGAAACCTTAAAAATTTTTGGCAGTTACACCATCTTAAATCTGAATTAGTTTCGATTCGGAAAATGGGGATTGACCGTTGTAAGATGGGTGAGAATCGGGTTTGAAAATAGAAAAAGAATTCCCCGGTTCTTTCCTATCTACTCAATGGTTTAGGTTTTATGGATATTGTTTTGAGTAATATTCCCAACCTTCCCGATTTAACCCATCCCAATGAATTAATCGAATGGGGATCGGAGATGATGAAAGCTGGTATCAACTTAGCCATTTTATTAACGGCTTTGGGTGTGATTTGGTCGCTGATTAATGGGTCGGTCAAAAAACCAGGAGATTCGATTTCAGTTCCAATGCTCAAAACGGCATTAGAACAATATCTAAACTGGATACAAACTTTACCGCATTTTATTTTAATTGTTTTATTGCTAACGAGTAGTTTTTTTCTGTGTTCGACCTTAGCCAATCGTTATCATCATTGGGAACAACAACGGATCACTCAAATTGCCACTACTGTTGCGGGAGAACGTTTAGAACAAACCGCACCGCGTATTCGTTATGAAATTGAAGAACCGTTCACCGATTATCGTTATGTTGATGGGAAAACCATTGAAATTAAAAGTACCCATCTCGTTTCCCATTGGATGACTTTAGCGGGATCACAAATCGAGGTTAATATTAATCAAACCACCAGTCCTGATACCAAACAATGGATTTATAGTGTGGATTTTGCGGGAGATTATCAAGTTAAAAATCAACTCAAAGGCATCTCAGAATTCTTCTTTGAAGTGCCACCCCCCTATGGTTATTTATTATTGCAGAATTTCCAAGTTGAACAAAATGGAAAACCTCTGGTACAGGTCAACCCTGGAGATTATGGCTTTCCGTTTAAATTAGCACCTGGGGAAACGACGAATTTTAAAGTCAGCTATCAAGCCCAAGGTGCGCCGCGTTGGGTTTATCAACCTGGGGAGCAATTATTATCCAATTTTCGTTTAAATGTTCTTGCCCAATTTCCGAATGCTGAATTTGCGGGTGCGGTGCCCACAGTGACCAAAGAAGGAGGAAATAACCGACAGCTTTCTTGGGTTTATGAAGGCAATATTTCGGTTAGAAATCCATTAGGAATCTTTACGGCGACGTCTCCAATTTTGAATACGGGGGTGCTGCCTCGATTATTATTATTAGCGCCAGGGATCTTTTTATGGTGGCTGATTTTATTGTATCTGTCGTTACCTTTAACGTTACGAGATGTTGTGATTGTTGCTGGGCTATTTTTTGCGGGTTTATTAACCTTAACTTATAGCAGTCGTTTCATGGATGCTAAATTGGCTTGGATGTTGATTTCTCCTGTTTTACTCTTTGGAGTCTGGGGACTGGGAAAAAATCGTCAAGCATCTTGGGTGACGATGATTTGTACCATTTCGGGAGCAATTTTACCGATTTTAGGTTTATTAGTTCCCTACAGTGGTATCACGTTAAGTCTAGCCGCCTTATTATCAGGAATTTGGTTAGCACTGCAACATTGGCATGGAGTAGCACAGGAGAAATAACTAGAAACCCGGTTTCTTCAAGAAACCCGGTTTCTTCAAGAAACCCGGTTTCTGAAATTAGACCGCTTGTACGACTCGATCTGAAAAGATTTCGACCAAGACTTGAAGATAAGGAAAAAAGATTTCAAAATTTTGAGGAAGCAAACGTTTTCCTAACTCCTCGGATAGATCCCCTAACATATCCTGAACTAACTTCCAACTAATATGAAGTCGAGGATATAAAATCACACACATGGGAAATAATTCCTGCTTGATTGGATGCAAACTTTCTTCTAAGGCACACCAACATAAATAAATCTGGAATAACTCAATATCACGAGTCGCAGAGTATTGCAGAATATGATTTTTCAGATCGCCACTCACGGTGCGATATCCCAGATTGGAATCATACAATTTATGGTAGGTCTGATGAGCTACGCTGGTAAAGATGGAAAGTAACTGTTGAACGGCGATTAAAGTTGGGGAATTGGGTAGATGTTTAGCTGCTAAATCGTTGACTTCTCCCAAAGGAGAATATAGATAATCTTCTAAGGTTTTAAAGTATAGAAAGAAAACGGTTCTTTCCTTCATTGACATCCACTCCAATAACATCCGCCCCATATAGTGGAACTGCAATTGCAGCAAAATTAACATTAAAGGCTCAGTTTGGGAGTATTTTCGACGAAGTTTGATGGTTTCTCGTCCGAGGGATACCGATAAGCGAAACGGGTATTCATACTGAGCAAAAACCTCTAAGGCTTGATGATACAGCTTGGATACATCTTGAATCAGGGTCGCTGACTGTTTTAACCCCAGTTTATTAACCGGATAGCGATTCCAGTCAATCCCTAAAATGCTTCCAACTTTATTCCACGCTAAGGTTCCCAACAAGCTTAGGTTCTTCATTAATTCTGCAACAACACGAGAACGATCTTCATCGAACTCCGTAATATCAACTTCCTGATCGTCTACAAAAAAATGGGTTGAACCGTGATGGCTATGGGCAGCAACTTTTGCATAATATTTCTGAGCCCATCGAACAGCCTCTAATGTCATTGCACTTCTATCAACGGTATTAGATAGAGAGTTCAGTTGTTCTGGAGATTGAGAGAACATCATAACAGCTTGCGTCCTTGGTAGTTAGGTTCATCAGAGGATTGAACAATACAGGAGTCGAAGTAGAATTCTAAAAACTAATCGTTCCTAAAATTCTATGGGCTGTTTCAAGTTTAGCCGAGCTAATTAATTATATTAGGCAATTTTTATAAAGAATTTCTGTATTTTTTTTGCTAATTTTAAATGTGTTAACTTTTCATTACATTTCTTGTAGTTGGGGATACAAAAATCAATAATTCTCGAATAAACTTTAACCAAACTTTAATGTCGGTATCCTAGTTTTATAGGAATTTGAAAAACTTTTACTGCTAAATAGGCAACAAAATCGATAAATGTTCTTTTTTTCCAGGGCTGCTTAGAAAAAACACAGAAAATGCCGGGTTTGAGTTCTCCTGTTTTCTCGTGTTAAATCCAGGTCAAAACTATCCATTTAACCCATATTAATCATGCTCAAATCACGGCACTTTCTAACATTCTAATGGTTCCTTTTTGTGTATTAATTTCTACCTGTATCCCTAAAGGAACCGTAAACTGTTCTCTAATATGACCGATCATCGAACCATACCAAGCGGGAATCTTTAACGGTTGAATTAAATCTGTTAATACTTGCGGTAAGGTTAAAGAAGGTTCGTTTCCCTCTCCAGGGGTGCAAAATGTACATTGACCGAAGATAAACCCGGAAAGCTGCTCTAAAATTCCAGCTAGTTTCAAATGGGTTAACATTCGATCAATTCGGTAGATATCCTCACCGACATCTTCCACGAATAAAATTGTGTTCTGCCAACTTGGTAAATATTTTGAACCCACTAAGGCGGATAAAACCGATAAATTGCCCCCAATTAAGCGTCCTCGCCCTTGACCGGGATAAATCGTTTCTACTTGAACGTGAGGGAGGTTTTCAAAGGTTAGGGTTTGTCCTTCAAATAAAAGCTTTTGTAACCAACTCACAGAATAGGAGTTCCAGAAGGAAGTGCCTAATAATCCATGAAAGGTCACTAATCCGGTTTGGGTATATAATGCTAATAATAAAGCTGTAATATCACTATAACCGAGAACAATTTTAGGATGTTGGCGAATTAAATCATAATCTAATAAAGATAAGATGCGGCTACTTCCCCAACCGCCTCCGGTGGCAATAATCGCCTTAACGGTCGGGTCAGCAAACATTTGATTAATATCTGTAGCTCGTTGTTGATCCGTTCCGGCTAAATAACCATATTCACTGAGAACATGGGGAGCAACTTTAACAGTTAATTCCTGTTGTCCTAATTGTAGTTGAATCCATTTTAAATGTTCTTTTAAAATGGGGCTGGCTGGACTCACCAACCCCACTGTATCTCCGGTTTGTAAACGGGGAGGTTTGAGTAACGGAGGAGAGGTGGGAAATTGAGCGAGAACAGGATATTGAGTCCCTATTGCTGTTAAGGTCAATCCGATTAAAAAATCACGACGGTTCATAATCTTATATGAAATCCCATTATAGATGCTACAGATGATTCCCCCTAACCCCCTGTAGAGACGTTGCATGGTAGGTCTCTACAGGGGTGAATTTGTAGTCAATATTTAGGGATTTCATATTAATAATTAGTGAGGGTAGGGGGGAGATCATCCCGCCCTGACTCAGTTATCATTAATTCAATTAATTCAGCGACGCCAGACCCTCGATCATTTTTTGTTACTAAATTAACTTTTGCTTTAACTTCAGGTAAGGCATTCGCAACGGCGACGGAATAACCACATTGTTCTAAGAAATCACAATCGTTTTCCGCATCTCCTACTCCAATAATGTGTTGTAGGGGTAGGTTGATTAACTGGGAAAGGGCAGTTAATCCAAAAGCTTTATTAATGCCTTTTGGTAACACCATAACCGCCCCTTTATTACAAATAATTTGCAGATTTATGCCTAATTCTTGAATAGTTTCTTGGGTGATTTGTAAATAAGGTTCCCAAGTGGCTATAATCACTCGTCCCACACCCAAGGGTTCCAAAAAATGTCCGTGATCAATCTTGGAAAATTCTTCTGGAAGAGTGGGGTTTTTTAAAGTTTGTTGTTTTTGGTGAATGCGATCGCGTAATTGGCTGATAAAAGCTTCTGAAGGACGTTCGGCTAATAATTTTTCAACCTGTGTGGCGGGTTGATATAACACAGCGCCATTTTCTGCAATCACCCAATCAAACATACGGGTAACAGGAATATGATCAATTAAATTATCCAGTTGTCTGCCCGTAATTAAAATTAATTTTCGCCCTGACTGTTGCCACTGTTTTAATGCTTTTAAGGTAGCATTTTCTACCACTCCATCTGTTGCTAAGGTTCCATCAAAATCGGTGGCTAAAGCTAAATAGTTCATGGTGCTTAGAAAACTAAATTAAGGACGGGGTAGATTAAAATTTAATATAATTCTACCACTCATCCGTTGAATTAATTCCTGAATTTCAGCTTAATCATCTTCATACTCAACCCAAGAATTAGCCGTTTCAGAAACCCTAACTTTTAAGCGGACTCCTTGAGGAACTCGTTTTTGAGTGACATCATAAATATATTTAGCAATCATTTCGGCAGTGGTTTCATATTCCGGGGGTAAAATATCATTTAAGACGCCATGATCTAACCCTCCTTTGGTGACATCTTGTTTTGCCCATCGTAAGCTTCTAAAATCAGCCACCATGACAGCATGGGGACAATATTCTGAGGAATGGAGTTGATCAGATGTGGCTTCCACTTGTACGCGATAGGTATGACCGTGCATCCGTCCACAGGGGCCATCATAATCTTTAATATAATGGGCACTATCAAAGGTAAATTCGGTGGTTAATTTCCATTTCGGCATAACAAAAAAACTCTACTCAACCTTTCTTTCTATTTTGACGTCGGGAAGAACTTTTTTTCAATCCTTGTCTAACAACTTGCAAAATTGTTAATTTCTAAGTTGTGGGAAACTCAACGGTAAAAGTGGTGAAATTGTCTCGACTTTCAACTTGAATTGTCCCGCCTAATTGTTGAACTAACTTTTGCACTAAGGCTAACCCTAACCCAGTTCCTCCTTGCTTCCAGGGGTCAGCATTGGGAACACGATAAAACTTCTCAAAAATTCGCGGAAGCTCTTTTTGCGGAATTTCAGCTTGGTTACGGATCACAATTTGTAAAGGGTCAGAATGAGCCGGACAGGGAAGGGGGGTTTCTAATTTTTTTCCTTTGCGTTTTTTCTGGGATGTTGGGTTGAATTCTAGCCAATTTGATAAAGATTGATAATGAATTCCGATAAAGATTTCACCGCCATTCGGGGTATATTTACAGGCATTATTTAACAATTCTGCAAAAATTCGCTCCAAACTATAGGGGTTGGTTCTAATGGTTTCTAAATGGGGATAATAGGCAACCTGAAGCACCTGCTGGCGTTCCTGAGTGCGGGAATAAAAAGGATTAATAATCGTAGGCAACCATTCCAATAAATCTAAACTTTCAATAGCAATGGGAGTTGAAGAAGATTCTAAGCGTTGTAAATCTAATAAATCATTAATTAAATTCGTTTCTCGCAGACATTCAGATTCTAGGATTTCTAAATATTTTTGAACCCGTTGAGAATCCGGGGCAATTTTTAACATATGAATTGCCATTTTCATATTAGCTAAAGGAGTCCGCAGTTCATGGGAAACGGTACTTAAAAAGTCATCTTTGAGAATATTTAACTGTTGTAATTCTTGAACTTTCTGCTGGAGTTCGGCGGTTCGATCTTGAACTTGACGTTCTAAATCCGTATTTAATGCTTGAACTTGTTGATATAATTGTGCTTGTTGAATAGCGATCGCTAATTGGGTGGCAAGCTGTTGTAATAATAAGGTTTCTGAAGGTTGCCAATGGCGAGAACCGGAACATTGATGGGCGGTAATCATTCCCCACAGTTGCCCATCTTGTAAAATGGGAACGACGAGATAAGCCGTAACTCCTTGTTGATTTAATTGATTGATTTCTTCAGGACTTAAGGATGATTTTTTTAAATCTGAAATAGCATAAATATTATCATGTTCAAACACCATTAAATAAGATTGAAACGACTGTTGAAATAACCAATCATTCGCCAGAGATTTGCACCCTTGAGCAACGGATTCAGCAACTAATTTGCCGTTTTTTTCTGATTCCAAGTGATAAATAAAAACCCGATCCGCTTCTAAAAATTGTCGCACTTCTGCGACCGTTGCATTCAGAATTTCATCTAAATTTAAGGATTGATGAATTCTCATGGAAATTTTAGCCAACAGTCGTTCCCGTTGTAATTGTTCATGAACTTTAGAGGTGCGTTCTTGAACTTGTTTTTTTAGTTCCGCATTGCGACTTTTTAAGAGTTCTAATTTTTCCGTTTGGAGTTGATTGACAGATTGTTGTAATTGTTTGACCGCCCGATACATTTCCGTCGGGTCAAGCATTCTGAGTAAACTAACTTGTGTAATAATTCCTAATAATTCGCCTTCATCTCCACAAACAACTAACCGTTGTACCTGTTGCTTTTGCATTTCTTGATGGGCTATCCATAAAGAATCATGGGTTTTTAAATGGAACGATAAAGTTCCCATTACAGTTGTTGCTGGTGTTAACGTTAAATCGAGTTCTAAAAATTGTGCTTCAACAATATCTTGTTCGGTTACTAATCCAATTGGGGTTAATTTTTTCTGTTTTTTAGTTTCAACAATAACGACACAACTCGCTTGATGGGCTGCCATCATTTGAGCTAAACTTAATACAGAAGTCTTCATAGGAGCGGTGACAACTTGGGTGAGCATTTCATCTCCCACACGCCGTAATCTTAAAATATTAGAAGGTTGTAAAACCCGACGAATTCGTTCTGGGGTAATCACTCCTACTAATTGTCCACGACTATCTAAAACGGGTAAATGCAGAATTTGATGTTGTCGAAATAAAGATAAAGCTGTAAAAATATCTTGGTCATCGGATTCGGTTAAACTAATAGAAACCGGAGACATAATTTCGGCTACTCTAATTTTATGAAGGGGGGCTTCCTTTAAATTATCTAAAATTCCAGCCGCAATTAACTGAACAATATCTCGTTCGGTGACAATTCCTAAAACCGAGGAAGGTTGAAGTTGTTCATCAGGAAGAACGTGAACAATTTCTTCTGGGTCTTGATCAATGACAAACACACAATTAGCCCTAAAATCTTCAACGGAAGAATAACTAGGATTTAAGAGACAATAATTTGGGGATAATCCCAATAATTTGATAACATCCGCTAAAGAAGTTTCGGAAGTAACGATTAATGGATTTCGATCAATGGCTTGTTCTAAAGCAGAGGAATACCGCGCAGACTGATAAAATTCCATAGTGAGACTCTAAAAAAAATTATTGGTAAAAAGCACGAGGATTTTATAATAGAGAGAAGTTAGCATCAAGTTATTCAGCATTGATCAGTCGCTGAACATTATAATTTTAACTCAATTAAGCCATAAAAAATTATGATTTTATCCATTAATGAACCTGATTTTTGGGAAACACGCTATCAACAAGGAACCACCGGATGGGACTTAGGAGAAGCTGCACCTCCCTTTGTGGATTTTTTACAATCTTCTGATACTCCTAGACCCGGAAGAACGGCAGTTTTAGGCTGTGGGCGGGGTTATGATGGGTTATTATTTGCTAGTTATGGATTTGATGTTGTGGGGTTTGATTTTGCCACTTCAGCCATTGAAGACGCGTTGAAATATCAACAATTACTGATCAATCAATCCTTAATCTTAAAAGGTTCAGGACAATATTTACCCACTTCAGCAACATTTTTACAACGGGATATTTTTACATTACCCCAAGAATTTTCAGGACAGTTTGATTATGTGATTGAACATACTTGTTTCTGTGCTATTTTCCCCGAAAAACGTTATGATTATGTTCAGTTAGTCGCATCCATTCTTAAACCGAAAGGGCAATTATTCGGGTTATTTTTTACCCATTCTCGCCCCGGAGGCCCACCGTTTGCTGTCACCCCGACGGAAATTCAACAGTATTTTCAAGGGAAATTTGAAATCCTGGCGCTCCATCCCGTCACGAACTCAACTCCTAGCCGTCAACAAGAAGAACATTGGGGACAGTTTCAGGTTAGCAAATAGCCCTCGCCTGCAAATTTCAGTAAGTTTGACTATAATAAATAAAGATGAAATAAACCTAGATTTACGAATGAGTCAACCGTTAAACTTAGAAAATATAGCCCATCAGTTAGATAGCGAAAACTTACGCGATCGCTTATTAGCGTTAGTTTCTCTGCGGGATGTACCTCCAGAAGACGCTGTTCCTTTGATTAAAAAAGTTCTGAATGATGAAAGTTTGCAAGTCCGATCTATGGCAGTTTTTGCACTAGGAATTAAACCGACTGAAGAATGTTATCCTTTGTTAGTGAATCTATTAGAAACCGATCCGGATTATGGAGTCCGCGCTGATGCCGCAGGTGCGTTAGGTTATTTAGGAGATATTCGGGCATTTGAACCGTTAGTGAGAGCGTTTTATGAAGATACAGATTGGCTAGTTCGATTTAGTGCTGCTGTCTCTTTAGGAAACTTGAAAGATATTAGAGCTCGTGATGTTTTATTAGCTGCATTAAATAGTAATGAAACCATTTTACATCAAGCTGCGATCGCTGCCATTGGAGAAATTAAAGATATTCAATCCGTTGATCAGATTCTGCGATTTGCTCAATCAGAAGATTGGTTAGTGCGGCAACGGTTAGCAGAAGCCTTGGGTCATTTACTAACACCAAAAAGCTTTTCAGCGTTGAACTATTTAATCAAAGATAGCCATCCTCAAGTTGCTGAAGCTGCTAAAATTTCCCTAGACCGACTCCAACAACAGGGCATAAAATCTTAGGAATTTCAGCAAGGGGGAGGGACGGTTAAAGATAATTCAATTGTCTTGACAAATTCACCCAATTATTAGACGATAGATTTTAATTCCTTTAAAATTGCTATCAATTAAAATCTATTCTATCCTTTAATTAACTTATGGCTGCTCCCTTCCCTTCTCGAGAAAAACCTAAATTTTTGCAATTATTATTTTTTAGTTTTATTGTTTTATTATTGGCGAGTACCTCTGCAACTCTAGGCGCAATTACCGCTTTATTAGCACCAGAGAAATTTGATTTTACCGAACCCGAACTCAAGATTTTAGATGGACTCTGGCAGCATCGGTTTAAATATAATTTATCTCGTCCGGTTAATATTTTGGTGTTAGGTATTGATGGAAAACCGAACCCGAAATCTGCCTCTCCAGACTTGTTTAACGGTCGGAGTGATACCATTTTATTAGCTCGCTTTGAACCTCAATATAAATCCATGACTTTGTTATCTATTCCTCGTGATAGTCAAGTTGAAATTCCGGGTTATGGAACCGGAAAAATCAACGAGGCGAATTATTGGGGTGGCTCTCAATTAGCTAAACAGGTTATTAAAAATACCTTAAACCAAATTGATGTTAACCGTTATGTACGCGTCAGTAGCGGTGCATTTCGAGAATTAGTTGATTTTTTAGGGGGAGTAGAAGTTTATATTCCGCAGCCGATGTCTTATCAAGATAAAACTCAGCAATTCAAGATTAATTTAGCCGCAGGTTGGCAAACCATTAATGGAGAACAAGCGGATCAATTTGTTCGATTTCGGGGTGATGGTTATGGAGATTTAGGTCGAGTTCAACGTCAACAAGCGTTAATGGAAGCCATTCTAGCGCGACTTAAAGATCCGACGATTTTACCTCGTGTTCCTGAAATGATTCGGATTCTGCAAAAATATATTGATACGAATCTCAGCTTTGAAGAAATTTTAACCTTAGTTAATTTTGGTTTGAATCTTGACCCCCAAAATTTGAAGATGGTCATGTTACCCGGTCGTTTGAGTTCAGAGGATTCTGATAGTAGTTATTGGTATATTGATGAACAGGGACGAGATCGAGTTATGTACCAATATTTTCGTTTAGATTCGACAGGATTTACCTTAAAAACCTCCTATGAACCTTCGGCTTATGAAACCTTGTCTAAAGATTTAAAAATTGCGATTCAAAATGCCTCTGGTAATGCGAGGGGTGCTGAAAAAATGCTAAATTTTTTAGCCGATCAAGCATTTAATGAAGTTTATTTAGCCTCTACTGAAACAACTCCCCAATTGAAAACCCAAATTATTGTTCAAGGGGGAGATTTAGGCGCGGCAAAACTGATGCAAAAGCTCCTCGGTTTAGGTGAAATTAAAGCCACTTCTACCGGGGAGCTAGGATCAGATTTAACCATTCGAGTCGGAGAAGATTGGATTAAGTAATCAGTCGTTTGTTGACAGTTAACCCATTTCTACAACCAACCATCAAGCGTTAACGTCTTGTAATTGACATAACATCAACCCAAACCATTGATTTTGATCTGTCCAATTTTTCAAAGAAACTAATCCTAACGTTTTTAATTCCGCTTGAATTTGTTCAAATTGAAATTTTCGAGAAATTTCCGTATGAATCGTTTCTCCTTCTTGAAATTCAACCGTTAAATTTAAGGTCTTGAGTTCAACCGTTTGATTTTTTAAACTTTTTAAGTGCATTTCAATTTGATGCTCTTTTTCATTATAAAATGCTAAATGCTCAAATTGAGATAAATCAAAATTTCCAGAAAATAAACGGTTTAAATGTCGCAGCATATTTAAGTTAAAGGCGGCTGTAACCCCTTGGCTATCATCATAAGCAGGTTCTAAAATAGATTTAGATTTATGTAAATCTACCCCCAAAAGGAAATAATCTCCCGGTTGCAAAGCGTCCACAATATGGGCAAAGAAAGTATGGCAGTCTTCCGGTTTTAAATTGCCTAATGTACTGCCAATAAAACCAATCATTCGGTTGGGTAAAGGGGAAGGATTCAGATGCTTTAAAGCGGTTTCAT